>NZ_JPKW01000010.1:141845-180759 GCF_001887735.1 Paracoccus sp. SM22M-07 | reverse complement strand
GATCTCCTCCGGCTTGTGCTTTTTCTGGGGCATTCCTGCATCCTCCAAATGGCTCAAAAGCCATACCTCAGGGAGGACCACTTTTCAGGGGGCAGACCAGGGCCGCCAGGAATAGAGTGAGCGTGTTGCCGAGGAGGGGGACCGCAATCCACTGGGAAACAGCAAGAAACTCGATAACGCTCTTGGAACAACCTTTTTGACGACGCGCAGTTCCTGCACTCGATGGTCGCCCGACTTTCTCAGATCTATGAACTGGGGCAGGCGGCACCGCGAAGACTCGCGGCCTTCCATCTCCCGAAGAGCGGCAACCCGATGGAAAGCGTCCATCATGACAGGTAGGTTGACGAGGCATTGCGCCTGATCGCCCGCAAGGGCGCGGAGGTGTGGAGTGCCACCACTGAATCGGTCCATTTTGCGGGATAGGATTACCCCGCTTTCAGGAGGGCGACGAGATGGCTGGCGAGCGAGAGAAGCACAGGAATATCGTGCCAAAGCTGCGACAAGTTGAAGTGCTGTCAGGGCAAGGCAAATCGGTTCGGTAGGCCGTATGGCAGATCGGCGTGGCCGTTCAGCTTATTATCGGGCGCGCAAAGAGGATGCGGCAAGATCCGCGATCGCCTCAAGCGCCTAAAAGAGCTGGAGGCTGAGAACGACCTGCTCGGACGAGCCGTGTCGGATCTGACGTTGAACACGATGTTCCTGGCCGACGCTGTACAGGGAAACTACTGAGCCCATCCCGCCGCGGGCAGTCCATCGAACATGTGCGGCAAACCCTCAGCGTATCGGAGTGGCGGGTTTGCCGCACCTTGGGTCAGCATCGCTCGACACAGCGCAAGGTGCCTCAGTGGTCTGTCCGACGAAGCCCGGCTGACCGAGGACATCATCGCATTTGTCTAAGAGTTCGGCCGCTTTTGGCATCGCATGATCACAGGGCTGCTGAACAACAACGGCTGGCAGGGAGTCAGAAGCGCGTCGAGCGGTCATGGCGGCGGGAAAAGCTGATAGTCTCGGACAAGCACGCGAATATGAACCGTATCTGGTTCAACGCTGGATCATGCGCGAAGCGGCGGCACGAGCGCCCAAACCACGTCGGGTCCAGTGACTTCGTCCAGGACCGAACCTATGACGGGCGGAACTTCCGCGCTGAATATCATTGATGAATTCACGTAGGAGGCGCTTGTCATAAACGTCGAACGAAGGCTCGATTCAAAAGATGGGCTCGACGACTTGGCTGATCTGTTCATTGTTCGCTGCGCGCCGGCATAAACAAGGACTGGCAAGGGTGAACTGCCGCCTGCTTTTGTGACGGGCGTCCAGCGATCATGCCCATGCAGCCACGAACAGTCCTGGACGTTTCAGAACTCCTCGTGGCCCAGGGTGTCGCGCATCTTGGCGACGGCATCGTTGATCAGTTCCTTCTCATCCTCGGTGATGGGTTTGGGGGTGCTGTTCAGCCGTTTGGCGACCGCGGCGTCCATGTTCAGGGTGGCGGCCATCGGGAAGTGATCCGATCCGATCGGGTCCAAGCGCTGCAGCGATGTGACGGCGACGTTTTCGGTCACGTAGAGCTGGTCGATGGGAAAGCGCAGCCACCAGCGCGTGGCGTCGAAGCTGGAATACATCCCGCGCCCGATCCGCGGGTCCAGATACTGCCCGACATGCTTGAAGCTGCGTGATGTGTCGGACCAGGCGACATCGTTGAAATCGCCCGTCACAACCAGGGGCATGTCCGTCGAAGCCGCGAATTTGGCCGCGTAATAGATCTGGCGGTCGCGCTTTTCGGTATCCTCGCCCGGTACAGGGGGGCGGGGGTGAAGCCCGACGAAGCGGAACGCCCGTCCTTCGGCCGAGGTCAGCTGGGCGATCAGCGAGGGGGTATCGTCCTCGGTCAGATAGATGATGCGCGCATCCGATGCGGGCAGGCGCGTGGCAAAGATCATGCCATAGTAGTTGTCCTGCGGATGGCGGATCACGGTGTCGTATCCGGCCAGCGCGGGCTCCATCGCGTCCAGCCAGGTCTGGTCGGTTTCCATCAGCAGCAGGATGTCGGGGTCGAACTGGCGGATCCGGTCCAGCACCAGGTCATGGCGGTCGTTTTCCATCAGCACGTTCGCCGACAGGACCCGCACCTGGTCGGTCCCTTCGGGTGCCAGCTGCAGTTCCGGCGTGGCCAGAATTGTATAGGGATAGATCCGCACCACCTGATAGCACAGCGCCGCCAGCATCAGGATGGGAATGAAGACCCGCGTGGGACCAGACAGAAACAGCCCCGCCAGCATCACCACCCCCGCCAGGATCGCGATCTGCAGGCGCGGGAAATCCATCGCCCTGATCCACCAGATGTTGCTGTCCGAAAACGGCAGGATCGTGACCACGGCAATCACGGCGGCCATGCCCCAGACGGACAGGATCGCCAGAATTTTCAGGATGAACTGCAGCGCCATGGTTTTTCCTTTGGATCTGTTCCGCGCAACCAGATCTAGAGGGAGAGGGGCCGCTGTTCCAGCAGACAAATGGACGGCAGGCTAGGGCGCGTCGGCCGGGTCGCAGATATCAAGAATGCGGACTTGGTCGGTTCCGGTCAAAGGGTGGGTGGCGTAATCCAGATCGGGCCAATCGGCCGGGCTGATCGCCTCGATCCGGTCAAAGGCCTGCATCAGGCCCGCCCGCGTACAGTCGGCCCCGCAAAGCCGCAACGCCTGGGTCAGGACCGTGGCGGCCGCCCGGCCATAGCAGATCATCGCGCTCTGGGTCCCGGCGTCGCCGGGGCGGGGATCGGTGGCCTGGATGCATCCCCTGCCAGGGGGCAGGGCCAGCGCCAGGTCGTCCAGCGTGGTCGCTAGGGTCGGACCCCGTGGCGTCGCCCTCAGCAGATCGGCGCCCAGCACCACCAGATGGTGGCCGCGCCGGGGTGGACCCTCCGCCGCCACAAAGGCGATCCCCCGCTCCGTCACGGGATCGGCCTGCGCCGCGCAGGCCAGCACCAGCGACAGCAGCAGGGCAAGTGGCCTTATTCGTCGTGCTGCGCCAGGTCCGAGGTGATCTGGAAGATCCGCTCGGGCAGCCAGGGATCGGCCTCCAGCCGGGTCATGTGGCGACCAGCGCCGTCGCCGACGATGACGAACAGCTTGTGATCCTCCAACGGGCCGCCATCCCACGCGCCCGGCTGACGCAGCAGGGGCAGGATGCGCGACGGCTCGCCGGTCAGCCGCAGCCAGTCGCGGGGACTGCCGAAATCGCGGTGCCGTTCCAGCAGGTCGGCGGGGCGATCGCGCGGGGTCCAGGGTCAGCGTGACTAGCCGCACGGGGCGGTCCAGTTCGCCCCGCCTTACGTCGATATCGGTCAGATACAGATCGGCCATGCCGCACAGTTCGGGGCAGCGCATATAGGTGAAGTTCAGGACGAAGATCTGGTCGCCCACCGCATCGCGGAACTGCATCCGGTTGCTGAACTGGTCGATCACGGGCGTGTCGGGCAGGCTGCCCGCCGGTTGGACGACAACGCCATCGGCCAGGGCGGGCGCGACGGTTGCCAGCATCAGGACAAGGCTGCGGATCATGGCGACAGCTCCAGCGTGGTGGGGTTGATGGCAAGGCTGCGGGGCAGGGATCGGTCCGGCGCCACGCTGATGATGCCCTGCGGCGGGGCCGCGACGATGGCGCGGTGCCTGCCCCCGGCATGGGTTCGGCCAGCACCTGTTAGCGCCATCCCGTCCGCAGCGACTGCAGGATCACCGGCAGCCCCGCTGGCCAGCGTTGCGCGGTTCCGGCGGCGTCCAGCACGCGCAGGTCGATGGCCCGGCCTTGGGGCTGCGCGCCGCCGTCCTGCGCGGCCAGCTGCAGGGTCAGGCGAGACTGCACCGGTCCCTGGACGTCGAAGTCCAGACAGGCCGTGAACCGCCCCGGCATCGTGGGGCAGGGTCGCGACCTTGGGGCCGATCCGCGCCGGGCGGGCCGCCGCCGCTTGGCCGCGCCGGGCCTGTTCCAGGTCCAGCACCACGACGAAATCTAGGCCGCGCAGGGATCGGCGCCGGGGGACCGGTACGGGCTGACCCTGCTGGCGGGGGAACTGGGGCGGGTGACGGGCCCCGATGCCCCCATCGATCTGGTCGGGCACAGCACGGGGCGATCGTGCTGCTGCATCTGCTGCCGGTGCTGCACCAAGCGGGCCGCCCCGCGCAAAGCCTGCAGACGCTGGCGCCTGCCGCGGCGACGGCGCTTTATCGGTCGGGGCTGGGGGCGGGCGGCGCGACGCTGCGCCACCGGATCTATACCATGACCGACAGCGCCGAGCGTGACGACACCGTCATCGGCATCTATGGTAAGTCGCTGCTGTATCTTGTGGCCTTGGGGTTCGAACGGCTGCGTCCGACGGCGATCGCGGGGTTGCTGCGCGACCTGCTGGAGGACCCGCAGCAGGTGGCGGGGCTGGCCGACTGGACGAACGAAGTCACGAGAGAGGCGCTGGTCTTTTCCCCGACCCCCGACGGCACGCCCCGGCGGCTGGCGTCGCAGGCCGTCAGCCATGGCGGTTTCGACAACGACCCGGACACGATGTGGTCGGTGATGCGGTTCATCCGCGGGCCGGGGCAGGACGCGCGCATCACGCCCTTTCCCGAAAGCGCACACAATGCGCGGGGGGGGGGCGATGCGATGCTGCCCGATCTGCCCGACGATCTGCGCCGATACTTGGCCACGCTGGACCAGCCCGCCGCCGCGCCCCAGCCTGCGCCATCGGGCAACCCGGCCACGGCCCGTCAGCCTGCCCGCATCGCGCTGACCATCGGCATCGACCATTATGTCCGGTCCAGCCGGTTGTAGGGCTGCGCACGGGATTCGGACGCCTGGCGCGACATGCTGGAACAGCGCGGCTATCACGTCATCCAGTTCACCCGCCCCGAGGAAACAGGCCGCGACGCGCTGGTCGACCATCTGCGCGATTTCGTTGGACGAGCGGGGGCGGGCGACAGCTTGGTCTGGCATTATTCGGGCCACGGGATGGAGGTCATGCCCGAATTCGGCCTGGAGGACGACGAGGACGACATGGGTCGCGACCAGGCCATCGTCGGATCGAACGCCAGCATCGGCCTGGAGGCGCAGCTGGGCCATGCCCTGATCGACGACCAGATCCACACCCTGCTGCAGGCGCTGAACCCTGCGGCGCAGATGCATGTGTTCCTGGACAGCTGCTATTCCGGGTCGGCGACGCGGCTGGTCATGTCCGGGCGCCCGCGCAGCCTGGGAACGCTGCGCAAGCCCCTTTACGTGCCGCATGGACGGACCCTGACGATGCGCCCCATCGGATCGCGCGGGTCCGATTACCAGGGGTCGAACCACGTTCTCTACAGTGCCGCATCCCCGACCCAGACCGCGCAGGAAAACGGATCGCCGGTGATGGGCGTCTTTTCGCGCGCCATCCACGACTTGCTGGCGGCCAATCCCGGTGCGATGACCAATACCCAGTGCCACGCCCGCATCCATGCGATGACCGTCGGCAACAACCAGACGCCGGGGGTCTATTGCGATCCCGCGCGGCTGTCGCAGCCCTTTCCGCTGGCCTGAGGGGATGGAACAGCTGCCGCGCCTGACCACTGCCGACACCATCACCCGCGAGGCGGGCGTCACCCGCGCCTGCTATGCCCTGAAGGGCAACCAGCCGGCGCGGCTGCGGCGGGGGCAGGTCTTCACCGTGGACGGGTCGATCCGCCGCCAGGACGGGGGGCTGTCCGAACTGGCGATCCCCCATGAAACGCTGGCGCCGCCCCGATCTGGACCGTCCCGTCCCCGATGACTTCACCGTCGACCAAGGCCGCGACAAGACCCATTGCCGGAACGTCTATTTAACCGCCATGGCCACCTATGAAGCCTTTCCTCGGCGCGCTCGGCCGTCCCGTGGCCTGGGCCTTCCGGCGGCAGGATCACCATCCGCCGCCCTGGTGCTGGCCATCGACGACGATCCGCGTCTGGCCCATCAGCTGGGGCTGCGGGCCGCGGTTCCGGGCGGGGGTGTCCTGTCGGCGCCGCAGGTGGCGTCGATCCGGCCGACGCTGCGGGTGGGGCCGGGGGGCTATATCGATTTCTCGATCATCGCGGAAATCACCCAGACCTGCGACATCGCCATGGGGCAGGGGACAATGCGCCACCGGGGCGGGGCGACGCTGATCCTGGACGCGACGGGCACGCCCGCGATGATCGTCAGCCAGCGCATCGACAACGGCCACCGCCTGGAGGCCGAGGCGGATTATCTGCGCAAGGCGCTGTCGCGCGGCCAGATGGTGATCCGGCACGGCAGGCTGGTGCCGGAACGCGGCCACAGGCGGGCGATCTGCGCGCCGCATGCAGGGTGATGGCGGGCTACGCCTTTCGGCCAAGGGGCTTGATCGATCAGGCCCGCGTTTCGCCATAAAGACAGACCGCCGCCGCGCGCGGCCTCTGCTAGCGTCGGGCAGGGGCAGCAGCAGGTATCGGTTCACATGCGCATCGCGGTGGTCACACCCTATTACAAGGAAGACGATGCCGTCCTGCGCCAGTGCCATGACAGCGTCCTGGCCCAGACCGTTCCCTGCACCCACGTGCTGGTCGCGGACGGCTTTGCCAAGCCCGTGGTCGATGAATGGGACGTTCGCCACATGGTGCTGCCCGACGGGCATCGCGACGGCGGCAACATCCCGCGCGTGCTGGGCGGCGTCAGCGCCCTGAACCACGGCTTCGACGCGGTGGCCTTTCTGGATGCCGACAACTGGTATCAACCCGATCACCTGGAACGGATGATCGATCTGCATCACGCGACGGGGGCGGCGGTCTGCACGGCCAGCCGGTCCATGCACCGCCTCGACGGGACCTTCATGTTCGACGACGACAAGAATGACGGGCGCACCCATGTGGACACCAGTTGCTATTTCCTGACCCGTGCGGCGGGGGCGGTGCTGGCGCGATGGGGGCTGATCCCACGCGGGCTGGCCGATATCGTGGACACGATCTATTGGCAGACGATCCTGGGCGCGCGGCTGGATCACGCCCATCAGGTGACGCCGACCGTCTGTTACCGCACCCCCTACGAGGCCGACTATCTGCGGATGGGCGAGGTGATGCCCCCCGGCGGCAAAACGCTGTCGGTGACCGACCGCCCCTTCGCGTGGTTCCACGGCCTGCCGCCGCAGCAGCGGATGCAGATCCGCCGCGACATCGGCTGGCCGGTGCGCCGGCGCAGCGTCGCCAAGCTGCGCCTGGCCTGCCTGGCCGCGATGATGCGTCCCGGCCGCGCGCCGGCCTTACCGCGGCGGGATGCGTGATGGTGGGGATCATCATGACCGGGGGCGATCCCGACCTGAGCGCATGGCGCCGGCAGGGCCCCGACATCATCGCACAGCGGCGCGCGGAATATGACGCCCTGCTGGAACGCGCCCGCAGGCTGATGGACCGGCGTCGCCATGCCCAGGCCGTGGCCGCCCTTCAGGCGGCGGCGAATTACGCGGTGCTGTGGCATACCGGCCAGTTCACCGACCCGCGGATCGAGGCGATGCTGCGCCGCCTTGGCCGGCAGGCCCTGCACGATTTCGGTCCCGGACGCCCGCCGCGCGACGACGGCGCCCCCCGCCGCGTCCTGCATGTCGCGACCGAGCTTTACGGCATCGGCGGTCATGCCCGCATGGTGGCCCATTGGATCCGGAACGACCCGCAGAACGTGCATTCGCTGGCCCTGACCGGCCAGCATCATGCCCTGCCGCAGGATGTGGCCGATGCGGTGCGGGACGCGCGCGGCAGCGTCACCTGTCTGAACGCCCGCCCCGGCGGATTGCTGCAATGGGCGCGGGGGTTGCAGACGCTGATGGCGCGGGCGGATATCGTGGTCCTGCATGTCCACAACATGGACGTGGTGCCGATGATCGCCCTGGCCGGGTTGGAAAACCGACCACCCAGCATGATGGTCAATCATGGCGATCACCAGTTCTGGCTGGGCTCGGGGGTGGTGGACCTGGTCGTCAGCACCCGTGACAGCGGTCGCCGGCTGGGCATCGACCGGCGCGGCATCACCCCCGAACGCAGCGCGCTGATCCCGCTGTGCCTGGGCGCCCGCCCCCGCCAGATGCCCCGCAACGCCGCGCGCCAGGCGCTCGGCATTCCGGCCGATGCGGTGGTCGTCCTGACCATCGCACGCGCCGTCAAGTTCCGCGACATCGGCGGCGACAATTTCGTCCAGGCCCTGCTGCCGGTCATGAAGGTCATTCCGCGCATGCACATGATCGTCGTGGGGCCGGGACCGATGCCCGCCTGGCAGGCGAGCATCGCGCAGGTGCCGGGGCAGGTGCATCTGGTGGCCGAGACGACGCGGACCCAGCCCTATCTGGACGCCGCCGACATCTATCTGGACGCCTTTCCCTTCGTCTCGATCACCTCGCTGCTCGAGGCGGGGTTGCAGGGGCTGCCGCTGGTCACGCGGTCGGCCTATGGGCCCGATTGCGGCGTGATGGCGGCGGATTCGCCGGGGCTGGACGGGGTGATGCTGAACACCGGTTCGGTCCGGGAACTGCGCGAAACCGTCGCGATGCTGGTACAGGACGGCGATCACCGCCGCCAATTGGGCGCGCAGACCCAAGCCCGGATCGCCGCCACCAACACCGGCACCGCTTGGCGCGACCAGTTGCAGGCGCTTTACCGCCGGGCCGAGGATCTGCCCCGCAATCCCGGCATCCTGGCCGCCCAGCAGGGCATGACCGATCTGGACCTGTTCATCCCCTTCGTCTTCGACGACCCGGTCGGCTTGTCGGGATCGGCCACGATCCGGGTGTCGCGCGCCACCCAGATGGTGCTGAAATCCGCGCCCCCCGCATGGCGGATACGCCAGCTGCTGGCCATTTCCGCGCGTCGCGACCTGGCGGGCAGCCCGCTGCGCGCGCTGATCCCCGCCTGGCTGGGCACCACCCTGCGCCGGAGGCTTGGCCGTGAACTGTGACGCCCGGGACCAGCCGTCATGAGCGTGATCCGCCGCAGCGTCATCGCCTCGGTCGCGGACAAATACGCGACCCAGATCATCAGCATCGTCACGCTGGCCGTCATGTCGCGGGTCCTGACCCCGGCCGAAACCGGCATCTATCTGCTGGCCAGCACCGTCATCCTGCTGCTGGAGAACCTGCGCCTGTTCGGCACCGGCATCTTCATCGTGCAGGAAAGGACCCTGGCGCCGCAGACGGTGCGGACGGTCTTTACCATCACGCTGATGATCTCGGTGACGCTGGCGGGGGGGATGATCCTGGCATCGGGGCTGATCGCGGGGTTCTTTCACGAACCGCAGGTGGGGCATCTGCTGGTCGTGGCCTCGCTGTCCTTCGTGATCGCGCCCTTTGGCGGGCCGCTGCTGGCGCTGATGCAGCGGGACCTGTCCTTCACCCGGCTGGCGGTGCTGAACGTCGCCATGGCGCTGGTCAATGCGGGCGTCACCATCACCCTGGGGACCCTGGGTTTCGGGCCGGTCAGCCATGTCTGGGGGATCGTCGCCGCCGGGGCGACGCTGGCCCTGGGGGCGATGCTGCTGCGCCCCGATTTCTGGGTCTTTCGCCCGTCCCTGCACGATGCGCGGCGCATCCTGTCCTTCGGGGCGGTGTCGTCATCGGTCACGGTGCTGAACATGGCCTATGACATGCTGCCCCGGCTGGCCCTGGGGCGGTTGCTGGGCGTGGATGCGGTGGGCATCTATGCCCGCGCGGTGACGGTCTGCCAACTGCCCGACCGGGCGCTGGTCTCTGCGCTGCAGCCGGTGGTGCTGCCCGCGATGGCGATGCATGCGCGGCAGGGGGGCGATCTGCGGGTCAGCTATCTGCGCGGCCATGCGCTGATGTCGGCCATCCAGTGGCCCACGCTGATCATGCTGGCGCTGCTGGCCGATCCGGTCGTGGCCATCCTGCTGGGCCCGCAATGGGGGCAGACCCCGCCCCTGGTCCGCATCATCGCGATCGCCACCATGGCGATGGCCCCGGCCTTCATGACCTTTCCGCTGCTGGTCAGCGTGGGCCGCATCCGCGACACCTTGTGGTCCAGCCTGATCTGCCTGCCGCCCTCGATCCTGGCGGTGATCGTGGCGGCGCATCTGGGGCTGACGGCGGTGGCGGCCAGCCTGCTGATCATCGCGCCGTTCCAGATGTTCGTGGCGCTGCTGTTCATCCGCCGCGCCATCGGGCTGCGGATCGGCCAGCTTTGGGCGGCATCTCTGCGCAGCATCGCGGTGACGGCCGCGACCGCGGCACTGCCGATGCTGGTGATCGCCACGTCGAAGGACGGGTTCGACCTGGGCATGGCCCGGACTGCCGTCGCCGTCGCCGGGGGCGCCATCGGCTGGCTGGCCGGGATCGTGCTGACCGATCACCCCATCCGATCCGAGATCATGGCCGTCCGGCGCATGATCGCCCAAGGGCGCAGACCCGCCACGCAACCCGCCGCGTGACCCCAACGGGTGGGGGGGCGGTGGTTTTTCGCCGGTCGGGGCAGGGGGCCGCCTTGGCGATTGTCTTTGTGCCGCGACAGGTTCACCCTTCTTGCGCGAACGCCCCTGCCACATGCCATCTGCCACCCGATGATTCCATCCCTGTAGGAGACGTGAGATGACCTATGTCACCGGTGCCATTGCCCCCGTACCGACGGATGCGCGCGACGATTACCTGAACCATGTCGACCAGCTTTGGCAGTTGTTCCAGAAGCATGGCGCGCTGCGGATGGTCGATTGCTGGGGCGTCGACCTGCCCAAGGGCAAGCAGACCGATTTCCAGGGCGCAGTCGACATGCATGACGGCGAAAGCGTCACCTTTTCCTGGATCGAATGGCCCGACCGGGCGACCGCCGATGCCTGCTGGGCGAACCTGCCCGAAGATCCCGCCATGCAGGACCTCCCGGCCATGCCCTTTGACGGCAGCCGGATGATCTCGGGCGGCTTCGAACCCATCTTTGCCGGCGGCCAGGACAGCCACGCCGGCTATGTCCAGGGCTTTGTGCTGGCCGTTCCAGAAGACAAGCGCGCGCCCTATGTGGAAATGGCGCGCGAAGGCTGGGCGATGTTCCAGCGGTTTGGGGCGATCGGCATGGTCGAAGCCTGGGGGCAGGACGTGCCCCATGGCAAGCGGACCGATTTTTACCGCGCCACCAAGGCCAAGCCCGGCGAGGTGATCGTCTTCAGCTGGATCCTGTGGCCCGACCGCGCCACCTGCGACGCGGCCAGCGCCAGCATGCACCAGGAAATGCAGGATCAGCCCATGCCCGACATGCCCTTTGACGGGATGCGCATGTTCTGGGGCGGTTTCACGACCATCTTCGACAGCGCCGCCTGAACCCTTGGCCGAAGGGATGCGCCCGCAGACCGGATAGCGGTCTTGCCGCACCCGACCTTTGGGGCTGTGCTGGTCGGGTATCGAACCAGATCCGGACGCCGAACCCATGAAGGTGCTTTTATCCGCCTATGCCTGCGAGCCCCTTGCCGGGTCCGAGCCGGGGAAGGGCTGGCTTTTCGCCACGGCCCTGGCCCGGCAGGGATGCGACGTGACCGTCCTGACCTGCGGCAGCCACCACCGCGACGTGATCGCGCGGCATTGCGCCGCCCATCCGCCGCCCGGCAAGCTGCGCTTTGCCTTCCACGACGTGCCGCGCTGGCCCGGCCCCGGTTACAAGGATGCGCGCCATATCCGTCAGCATTACATGGCCTGGCAGATGACCGCGCGGGGCCGGGTGCGCCGGATGCTGCGCGACGACAGCTTCGACGTGATCCACCACCTGACCTGGACGGTGCTGCGCTGGCCGTCCTTCCTGGGGGGACTGGGGCCGCGCTTCGTCTTTGGCCCCGTGGGCGGCGGCGCGGTGGCACCCATGGCCCTGCGACCGTCCTTTCCGCCCGGCAGTGTGCGGCGCGAAAGGTTGCGTGACCTGATCAACGCGGTCAGCCGGTTCGATCCGATGGTCCGGTCCTGCCTGCGTAGGGCGGATGCGATCCTGGTGACCGATCCGGCGACCCGGGCGCTGGTGCCGGCGCGGCACCATCCGCGCACCCATGTCGTCGCCGATATCCTGGCGCCCCCGCCCATGCCCTTCGTGACCCGCATCGGGGGTGATCCGACGCTGTTGTTCGTCGGGCGGCTGGAATATTGGAAGGGCCCGCATCTGGCCGTCATGACCCTTGCCGCGCTGCGGGCGCAGATCCCCGGCGCCCGCCTGACCATCGCCGGCAGCGGCCCCGAGGATCAGGCCCTGCGCCATCAGGTCCGCCAGCTGGGGCTGGAGGGGGCGGTCGATTTCGCAGGCCAGGTGCCGGGCGACCGGATGGCGGCGCTTTACGCGGCCCATGACCTGTTCCTGTTCCCCAGCCTGCATGACAGCGGCCCCCATGTCATCGGCGAGGCGCTGGCGGCGGCCTTGCCCGTCATCTGCCTGGATCTGGGCGGGCCGGGCATCGCGGTCGATCACAGCTGCGGGGCGGTGGTGCCCTGCGGCGATCTGGATGCCGACGATCTGTCGGCGCGTCTGGCGGCGACCTGCGCCCGGCTGCTGGACGACCCGCGGGCGATGGCGCAGCTGCGCGTGGGCGCGCAGGCACGGGCGCGCGACTTCGATGCCGATCACCGCGCCCGCCAGACCATCGCGCGGTTCTATGCGCCCGATGAAAGGGAATGCCGATGCTGCGCCTGATCCCGATCATCGCCTTCCTGCTGGGTGCGCATGCGGCCCAGGCCAGGGTGATCCATGTGGCGGCGGGCAGCGGTGCGGGGAACGGATCGGCGGCGCGGCCCTTTTCCACCATCGGGCAGGCGCTGATGTCCCCCTATGCGGCGGGCGACACGATCCTGGTCCATCCCGGCACCTATCCGGAACGTCTGTTCATCTGGAAGGGCGGCCAGGCGGGGCGGCATGTCATCCTGCGGTCGATGCGCAGTTCCGGCGCCCGGATCAGGCCGCCGCATGGCACCTACAGCACCGTGAACATCCGCGCGAATTACGTGACGGTGCAGGGCTTCGACATCGTGGGCGGATCGGGCCACGGCATCGACGGCGAACGGGTGCATCACGTCCATGTGCTGGGCAACACCGTCCATGACAGCGGCGGCAGCGGGATTTCCTTCTATCTGTCCGAGTTCCAGCTGATCGAGGGGAACCGCACCTTCCGCAACGCCGCGACGAACGGCTATCAGACCAGCGGCATTTCCGTCGCCTCGAACATCGATCTGACGGGCGACCGGCGCGACAGGGGGTTCAGGACCGTCATCCGCCGCAACATCAGCCATGACAACGTCATCCGATCCGTGCCCGGTCCCCATACCGACGGCAACGGCATCATCATCGACTGGCTGCGCAACCTGGGCACCGGCTATGCCCCCTATGCCCATCCCGCCCTGATCGAGGACAACCTGGTCTTTCGCAACGGCGGCAAGGGTATCCAGGTGTTCCAGAGCGACGACGTGACGGTCCGCAACAACACCGCCTGGCACAACAACCTGGACCCGCTGAACCCCGGCACCGAACGCGGAGAGATCACCGTTACCGAGAGCGCCGCGGGGGCTGTCGTGCAGAACAACATCGCCGTGGCCGACCCCGGCGCCAATGCCGACAACACCGCCTTCAGCCTGGCGCATCCTTCGGTCAGGGCGTCGAACAACCTGGCCTATGGCGGGCCCGCGCCGGTGATCTTGTGGAACGGGGCCGCCTTCGACGCAGAGGACGGCAATATCAGCGGCGTCGATCCGATGTTCGTCCAGCCCGGTCAGGCGCGATTTGCGCTGCGGCCCGGTTCGGTCGCGATCGATGCGGGGACGGGCGGGCGTCCGGCGGGCACGCGCGATCTGGCGGGCAACCGCCGCGTGGTCGGGGTGATCGACATGGGCGCCTTTGAACAGGACGCCGGGCTGACGCGTCCCTGAGCCGATCGCCAAGGGCGCGTCAGTTCGCGCGCGGATGATCCGGGTGGCTCGGCTGGTCGCCGATGGCGCCGATCATGGCCTGGGGTTCGGCCTGGTTCAGATAAGCGGGATCAAAGCCCGCGAATTCGACCATGGCCTGGCGGTCGTGGATGGTGACATGGGCGCTTTTGAAGCTGACCAACCCGCGTTCGCGCAGCTGGCGCAGGGTGCGGTTCAGATGCACCGCCGTCAGCCCCAGCACGTCGGCCAGCAGGTATTGCGACAGCGGACAGTGATAGTGGTCGGGTTCGCCAAGCCCGGCCCGGCTGAGGCGTTCGGACAGTTCCAGCAGGAAATGCGCGGTGCGGACCTGCGGGTTGCGGCGTGCCACGCTGACCAGGTGTTCGCTGGTGATCGCCATGTCGCAATTGACGGAATAGAGGATGGCCTCGGCCAGGCGCGCCATGCCCGCATCGCGCGACATCAGCGCGCGATAGCTGATCGGGGCCAGTTCGACCCGTGTGATGGCCTCGGTCGCATGGGGCGCGTGCTTCAGGCGCATGTCGGCAATGCCGATGAAATCGCCCGGCACGCGGACATCCAGGATCTGGTCGCTGCCGTCGATCAGGTGCCGGACCGATGACGCCCATCCGGAACACAGCAGGTATCCCTGGCGATCCTCCTGGCCCTCGAAGATGATCGTGTCGCCCGCCTCGATGGTGATGATGTTGTGGCGGAACAGCAGCTGGCTGTCGGCCATGTCGATGTCGATGCCGCGGATGCACCGCAGCTGATCCAGGGTTGTCTTGGTCTCGACGGCTACCATGTTTCGTACCTGAAAAGATAACTGTTGAACGACTGTCAATCTTGGTCTGATGCTGCCACCGCAGCCGGGTTTTCGTCACAATGAGGATGCGTCAGGACCGCGTCCCGCCGTCACCGAACGACCGGCCGGGGCAGGTCCGACCGCCCGATCCAGCCATGGATCAAACCAGTGGACACTGATCCAAATCAGTCGGCAATGGCGGCGATCGGGGTGCAGATGGCCCCATGGCGTCGGTGCAACCCGCAGTTGTTCAGCCCGCGGCGCGGCACAACAACAAAATTCTGCCGGAAAGCATTTTCTAATCATTATCTTGCGGGAAGGGGCATTCCCGGACCGCCCGGCCGACACGCGCGCGCCGCGCAAGCCACGACTGTTGAACATATCCTTTCGGTCAGGCGCGCTGACAAAGGGCGTAACGGTCGCCTCATCCCTGTTGCCACGCTTTCCACCACGGGGGGTCGATCCGTGGTCGCGCGGGCCGAAGGGCGCATCTGCCGCGTGCGGCATTCCACCTAGTGCGAACTGGTTCCGTGACGGTTCCGCAGTAGCGTGATCTGCGGCCATCCGTTCCCGGTGCCGTGTTCCTTCAGGAGGCGTTTGCATGCCCATCACAGATTGCGAATTGGCCGCGGATGTCAGGATACCCTGTCCCGAGCTTGTGAACCTTTACGGCTGCCAGGTCGGCAACCAGTCCAGCATCGGACCTTTCGTGGAAATCCAGCGCGGCTGCAAGGTCGGCGACCGGTGCAAGATCTCGTCCCACGCCTTCCTGTGCGAAGGGGTCGAGCTGGAGGATCAGGTCTTCGTGGGCCATGGCGTCATGTTCACCAACGATCTGCTGCCCGCCAGCACCAATCCCGACGGGACGCTGAAGGGGGCCAGCGACTGGATGCTGCTGCGCACCCTGGTCCGGCACGGCGCCGCGATCGGGTCGAATGCCACCATCCTGTGCGGCATCACCATCGGCGAAAGCGCCCTGATCGGGGCGGGGGCGGTCGTGACGCAGGACGTGCCGCCCTATGCGATCGTCGTGGGGGTGCCCGCCCGCGTGACAGGCGACATCCGGTCGCGCAACGCGATGCCGCCCGAAGTCGCCCGCATGACCACGACCGAGGTGGCGTCATGATCCGGCTGGGACTTGCGGGCTATGGCTATTGGGGGCCGAACCTGGCGCGGGCCGTGTCGGGCATGAAGGATGCCCGGCTGGAGATGATCGCAGACATGTCGCCCAAGGCGCTGGAACGCGCAAGCCTGGCCCATCCGGGCGCAAGGCTGACCGCCTCCATATCCCAGATGATCGCCGATCCCGATATCGACGCGGTGATGATCGCCACCCCCGTCAGCACCCATTTCGACATGTCGATGGACGCCCTGCGCCGCGGCAAGCATGTGCTGGTCGAAAAGCCCATGGCCGACACGCCCGACCGCGCCCGCACCATGATCGCCGAGGCCGCGCGTCGCAAGGTGGTGCTGATGGTGGACCACACCTTCGTCTATACCGGCGCGGTCCAGACCATCGCCCGCGTCATCGAATCCGGAGAGATCGGGGATGTCTATTACTATGACTCGACGCGGGTGAACCTGGGGCTGTTCCAGCGCGACGTGAACGTCATCTGGGACCTGGCCGTCCATGATTTCGCCATCATGGAACGGCTGATGAAATCGACCCCGGTGGCGATTTCCGCCAGTGCGGCGGGCTTTCTGCAGGGGCGCCCCGAAAACATGGCGCATCTGTCGGTCTATTACGAAAACGGCGCGATGGCGCATCTGAACGTCAACTGGCTGGCCCCGGTCAAGATCCGCCAGACGCTGATCGGCGGCAGCCGCAAGATGATCATCTATGACGACATGCAGACCAGCGAGAAGGTCAAGATCTATGATTGCGGGGCGGATGCCTCGGTGGACGCCTATCAGCAGATGATCTCGTACCGGTCCGGCGACATGCGGGCGCCTGCGCTGTCCACCAAGGAGGCCCTTGTCACCGAGGCCGAGGAATTCATCCGCTGCATCCAGGCGGGCATCGCCCCCCTGACCGACGGCGCCAGCGGGCTGCGCGTCGTCGAGATGCTGGCCGCCGCCAGCCGGTCCTGCGGCATGCGCGGCTTTCCCGTCGACCTTGTCACCCTGAAGGAAGCGTCATGATCCAGTTTCTTGACCTGCGCAGCCAATACGACCAGATCGCCCCCGAGCTGGAGACCGCCGTGCTGGCGACCCTGCGCGGCAGCAGCTATGTCCTGGGCGAACCCGTCGAACGGTTCGAGGAGGCCTTCGCCCGCTTCTGCGGCACCCGCCACGCCATCGCCGTCAGCACCGGCACCGCCGCGCTGCACCTGGCGCTGGTTGCCGCCGGCATCGGTCCGGGCGACGAGGTGATCACCGTCCCCGCCACCTTCGTGGCCACCGTCGCGGCCATCACCTATGCCGGGGCGACGCCGGTGTTGGTCGATATCGATCCGGTCACATGGTGCATGGACCCCGCATTGGTTCAGGCCGCCATCACTCCGCGCACCCGCGCCATCATGCCCGTCCACCTGCATGGGCGGCTGGCCGACATGGTTGCCATCACCGCCATCGCCCGCGCCCACGGGTTGATCGTGATCGAGGATGCCGCCCAGGCCCACGGTGCACGCCGCGGCGGCGCTGCGGGCAGTTTCGGCGACATGGGCTGTTTCAGCTTCTATCCCGGCAAGAACCTGGGGGCCTGCGGCGAGGGCGGGGCGGTCGTCACCGATGACGACGCCCTGGCCGCCCGCCTGCGCTGCCTGCGCGACTGGGGCCAGCAGGGGAAATACAACCACGTCCTCAGGGGCTTCAACTATCGCATGGATGCGGTGCAGGGCGCCGTTCTGGGGGTCAAGCTGCCGCATCTGGGCGCGTGGAACGCCGCCCGTCGCGACGTCGCCAACGCCTATGACGCGGGGCTGGACCCCAGCATCGCCCGCGCCGCCGGTCCCTTCGGACCAGATCACGTCTGCCATGTCTATGCCATCGCCACCCCCATGCGCGATGCCACGATGGCGCAGCTGAAACAGGCCGGGGTGCCCACGAACATCCACTATCCGGTGCCGGTCCACCTGCAGCCCTGCCATGCCGACCTGGGATATCGCCGCGGCGATTTCCCCGTGGCCGAAGCCTTCTGCGACAGCACGCTGTCGCTGCCCATCCACCCCCACATGGACGCCGATCAGGTCACCACCGTGATCGCGGCCGTCAATGCATGCGCCGCCGCCCCCGTGGCCCTGCGCGCCTGAAAGGCATGACCATGACCCAGGATATCGCGGGCAAGCGCATTCTTGTCACCGGAGGCTTCGGCTTTGTCGGGTCCCATATCATCGACGCGCTGCTGGCGCAGGGCTGCGGGCAGGTCGTGGCGGTGGACAACCTTGTCCGTGGCCGGATCGAGAACCTGTCCGACGCCGTCACCGATCCGCGTCTGCGGCTGGTGACGGGCGACATCCGCGACGCGGCGTTGATGGACAGGCTGGTGGGCGACAGCGACATCGTCTTTCACCAGGCCGCGCTGCGCATCACCCATTGCGCCGCCGAACCCGACCTGGCGATGCAGGTGATGGTGCAGGCGACGTTCGACCTGCTGCAGCTTTGCGTCAGGCACCGGGTAGAGAAGGTGGTGATGGCGTCCTCGGCCTCGGTCTATGGCATGGCGTCGCGCTTTCCCACGACCGAGGCCGAACCGCCCTATGGCAACCGCACGCTTTACGGTGCCGCCAAGACCATGGGCGAGGGGCTGCTGCGATCGCTGAACGACATGGAGGGGCTGAACTATGTCGCGCTACGCTATTTCAACGTCTATGGCCCGCGCATGGATCTGCATGGCCGCTATACCGAGGTGATGGTCCGCTGGATGGAACGCATCGCCGCCGGCCAGCCGCCGATCATCTTTGGCGACGGATCGCAGACGATGGACATGATCGACGTGCGCGACGTGGCGCGTGCCAACCTGCTGGCGGCGATGTCGGATGCGACCGACGCGGTCTATAATGTCGGCTGCGGGACGGAAACATCGCTGCTGCAGCTGGCGGCGATGCTGTCGGACGCGATGGGCCGGCCCGACCTGACGCCGGAATTCGCCCCCGAACGGTCGGTCAACCCGGTGCCGCGCCGCCTGGCCTGCACCGCCGCCGCCGCCCGCGACCTGGGCTTTGCCGCCACCATCCCGGTCAGCCAGGGCCTGCGCGACCTGGTCGATTGGTGGGCATCCGAAACCAGCATGCACGAGGTCGCCCAATGATCCCCATCGCCATGCCCCTGATGGGCCCGCCCGAGGCCGATGCCGCCGCCGCCGCCGTCCTGTCGGGATGGGTGTCCCAGGGACCCCAGGTCGCGGCCTTTGAACGCGAATTCGCGCGGATGACGGGGGCCGCCCATGCCTGCGCGGTGTCCAACTGCACCACGGCCCTGCACCTGGCGCTGCTGGCCGTGGGCGTCGGGCCGGGGGACGAGGTCATCACCGTCAGCCATTCCTTCATCGCGGGTGCCAATGCCATCCGCCAATGCGGCGCCACCCCGGTCTTCGTCGATATCGAGGCGGGCGGTTACAACATCGATCCCGCCGCCATTCCCGCCGCGATCACGCCGCGCACCCGCGCCATCCTCTGCGTGCATCAGATCGGCATGCCCTGCGACATGGGCGCCATCATGGCCATCGCCCGCGCCCATGACCTGCGCGTGGTCGAGGATGCCGCCTGCGCCGCCGGGTCGATGATCCGGCTGGAGGACGCTTGGCAGCCCATCGGCAAGCCCATCGGCGATGTGGTGTGCTTTTCCTTCCACCCCCGCAAGGTCATCAGCACCGGCGAGGGCGGGATGCTGACCACCGACCGGCCCGACCTGGACGCCGCCTTCCGCCTGTGGCGCCAGCATGGCATGTCGGTCAGCGACACGCAGCGCCACGCCAGCAACAGCGTCATCTTCGAGGCCTATCCCGTGCCGGGCTTCAACTATCGCATGACCGACATCCAGGCGGCGATCGGGTTGCAACAGCTGCAGCGCCTGCCCAGGATCGTGCAGTCGCGTCGCGCGCTGGCCGCGCGTTACCGCCGCAAGCTGGCCGACATGGCCGGGATCACGCTGCCCCTCGAACCGGCGGGGATGCAGTCGAACTGGCAAAGCTTTGCGCTGCGCTTGGACCCGTCGCTGGACCAGCTGGCCCTGATGCAGCACATGCTGCAGGCGGGGGTCGCGACGCGCCGGGGCATCATGTGCATGCACCTGGAGGAGGCCTGCGCCGACATCCCGCTGCCCCACGACCTGACGCGATCCGAAGAGGCCCGCGACGGCACCGTGCTGCTGCCGCTGTTCGCGCAGATGAGCTTTGACCAGCTGGACATGGTCGTCCAAGCGCTGGCCAATGCCCTGGCCGACCAGCGGGCGCCGCTGCGCGCGATGGCCTAGGCCCCGGACAGCGGGCGCGCCGGATTGCCGATCATCACCGATCCCGCCGGCACGTCCAGAATGACATTCGCGGCCATCCCGATCACCGATCCGGGGCCCACCGTGACGCCGTTCATGAAGGAACTGGCGCTGCCCAGATAGCAGCCAGACCCGATGCGGCAATGCCCCGCGATGGTGACGTTCGACCCGACCAGCACATGGTCGTCCAGTTCGACGTCATGATGCACGACGCTGTTGGGCAGGATCATGCAATGGTCGCCGATCCGGGCGTTGTGGGTGACCACCGCGCCGGGAAAGATCATCGTGCCCGTGCCGATGCGGGCCTGCGACGAGACATGCGCCGCCGGATGCAGGATGGTGGCAAAGCGGTCGCGGGCGATGCCCAGCCTGGCCACGGCCGCGGCCCGCACCCCGATGCTGCGCTGTGATCCGAAGGTCACGACGACCTGCGCATCGTCGAACTGGTCCAGCGCCCCCATCGGCAACACCGGCACGTCCCGAAAGCTGTGCCCGGCCAGGTCCGGATTGTCATCCAGAAAGGCGGCCACACGAAAGACGCGGCTGAGATGGTCGAACATTTCCAGCGCGTTTCCGGAATATCCCAGGCAGACGATTCGGGGCAGGGGGGACATCTGATTTCTCCGATCCGGATTGCATGTCTTATTTAGAGTTCCAGTAATTCCATTCACAACCAAAGCGTGAATGCGCTGCATCGGTCATATTCGACATGCGCAAGAAATGTGGCGTGTTTTTCACCATGGCAATGTAAATTCACCTTCACGTCGTGAAAATTGATCGTAATCATATTGGACATAAGGTGTAGGCGGTAAATTCCCTGTTACGAGGGGGCTGATCTTCGGATCGTCTATGAAAAATCATTCAGTTTCAATATTTTGATTTTTCTGATGCGAAGCCGGGGTGATGCAGGCAGTTCTTGCCAAAGCTTATCCGTGGCGCATTTGAACCGGTTTTTCTGCAAATGCGATCACTTGCAATCGTGGGGTGTTTTTACATGTTGCATCGGTATTCCGCCAATGATGAAAATTCGCCGATCCCGGATGTCACCAAACGGCATTCGGGCGAGGCAGGCTGGTCCAGCCAGGCGCAGACGCAGCCGCAGGTGGTCGTGATCGATCCGCGCCCCCTGGCGCGCGACTGTTTCGTCCACTGCCTTGAGGCCTATCGCGCCGGCGTCGTGATCGAGAGCCATGCCTCGATCGAGGCATGGCGGGACGGCCATTCCGGGGGCGAAAAACAGGTCATCCTCTATAACATCGGCAGCGGGTCGCTGCTGGACGAAAGAACCGCCGCCGAGGTGAACGGCGTCATCGGCATGGCGGGGGCCTGCCGCGTGATCATCCTGGCCGATCAGACCGACCTGGAATCCATGCTGGCGGCCATTGCCTGCGGGGCGGCGGGCTTCGTGCCCCCGGACGGCAAGTTCGCCGACGTGGTCGAGGCGATCCGCATCGTCCATTCGGGCGGCACCTATCTGCCGCGCAGCAGCCTGGTCACGCTGAGCAAGGCGCTGGCCGCCAACCAGCACAGCGCCGACGAATCCGAGGATCATTTCACCGAACGCCAGCTGGCCGTGGCGCGTGCCCTGCAACGCGGCGCCGCCAACAAGACCATCGCCTATGAGCTGAACCTGTGCGAAAGCACGGTCAAGGTCCATATCCGCAACATCATGCGCAAGGTGAACGCGACCAACCGGACCCAGGCCGCGCAGCGCCTGAACAGCCTGATCGGCACCGGGGACAAGGCCGGCCCGGCGACGCATTAGGCCCGCCGGGTCGTCGCGTAAGCGCCATGGAAAACCCCGATGCCCCCGGTATCGGGGTTTTCGCATTGCGGCCTCAGACCTGGCCCAAGTCGTGGCGGCGCAGGGCAAGGAAGCGGCGTTCGCGCAGATAGATCACCGCCGAACGCATCGCGCCGCCGATCGTCGGCTGCGGCGGGACGTCGCTTGCCATCCGGCACAGCCGCGCCAGATCGTCCGACAGCCGGTCGAGGTCATGGTGGCGGGCGACATGGTCGCGCCCGAACTGCCCAAGACGCTGGCGCATCCGGGGGCGCGTGGCCAGCATGCGGATCAGCCGCCGCAGCGCCCCGTCATCGTCCCCGTTGCCCACCCCGTGCAGCCCGTTGGCGGTGAACCAGGCGGCCGTGCCAGGATCGAAGATGCGCGCAAAGCCGCGATCCCCCGTCACGATCACCGGCTTGGCGAAGGCCATGCCCCGCAAGGCCGAAGCCCCTGCGCCGATCACGATATCCGCCGCCGCATAGGCGCGGCGTGGATCGGTCATCGCGCCGCGCAGGCAGATCGCCTTGCGGCCCAGTTCGCGATTGGCGCGGGTGGCCATGTGCTGCCATTCGGCGCGGGCGCTGCCATCGCCGATGATGGCCAGCCGCAGGGGCAGGTGACGCCCCAGACGACGCACGGCCTCGATCATGTGCGACAGCGATTGCGCGGTGGTGCCGCGGGTCAGGCGGGCGGTCGCCACGATCAGAACGTCGTCCGGGTCCACGCCCATCAGGCGGCGTGCCTCGGGCTGGTCGATGATCTCGGGGTCGTTGCGGATCAGATCGACGGGCAGCGGAAGATGGGCGGATCGCTCCCATCCCTGCTGCTGGGCCTGCTGATGGACGGCCAGGACGCCGAAGGTTGTGGTGACATGGCGGGGCAGCATATGCGGCAGCGCCATGCCCATGTCGCTGATGATCAGCGGCACCTGCATGGTCATGTGGACGGCGCAGAAGGCCTCGATGCCCTGCCAGGCGTCCCAGGCATGGATCAGGTCGGGCTTTTCGCGCGCCACCAGGTCGCGCAGCACGCGCATCCGCGACAAGGACGGCTGGAACCGTGCATCGGGCGACGGCGCCAGATCGATCCCCCGATCGTGCAGCATGTCCTGCAGCGGCCCCGCGCCGGCATGGAAGACGATCCTGCATCCATGCCGGTCGCGCAGCCGCGCGGCCATCTCTATGGCGGTGGCCTGTGTCCCGCCCGGTTCAAGCCGATGGGCAAAGACAAGGATCTTCACGCCAGTCCCCGCGTGGCGGCAAAGCCGCCGGCCAGCAGCCGGGCGCCGCTTTGGATCGGGACCGAGGCCGCGACATGGGTCGGCACCCGCTGCGACAGCATCCGGTCGAAATAGGCGACCGTCTGGGCCAACCCGTCGCGCAGCGGCACCGTCGGCGCCCATCCCAGCTGGCTGGCCGCGCGGCTGATGTCGGGCTTGCGCTGTTCGGGATCGTCCTGGGGCAGGGGGTTGAAGACGACGCGCGACCGCGATCCGGTCATCTCGATCACCAGCTCGGCCAGTTGCAGGATGGTGAATTCCGACGGGTTGCCCAGGTTGATGGGCAGCAGCACGTCGTCGGGCGCATCCATCAGCGCGCGAAATCCGCGGATCAGGTCGTCCACGAAGCAGAAGGACCGCGTCTGCTGGCCCTGGCCATAGATGGTGATCGGATCGCCCCGCAGCGCCTGGACGATGAAGTTCGACACGACCCGCCCGTCATCGGGCAGCATCCGCGGGCCATAGGTGTTGAAGATGCGCGCCACGCGGATCTTGACGCCATATTGACGGTGGTAATCGAAGAACAGCGTCTCCGCGCAGCGCTTGCCCTCGTCATAGCAGGCGCGATGGCCGATGGGGTTCACGTTGCCCGCATAGCTTTCGACCTGCGGATGGACCAGCGGGTTGCCATAGACCTCGCTGGTCGAGGCCTGGAAGATCTTGGCCTTCAGCCGCCGCGCCAGTTCCAGCACGTTGATGGCGCCGTGGACATTGGTCTTGACGGTCTGGACCGGGTCGGTCTGGTAATGCACGGGCGATGCGGGGCAGGCCAGGTTAAAGATCTCGTCGACCTCGGCATGGATGGGCACGGTCACATCGTGGCGCATGATCTCGAACCGGGGATGGCCGTGCAGATGCTGGACATTGCTGCGCGACCCGGTGTGAAAATTGTCCAGGCAGATCACCTCGTGGCCGTCGGCCAGCAGGCTGTCGCAGAGGAAGGATCCCAGGAACCCTGCGCCCCCGGTGACAAGAATGCGTTTGCTGCGAAACATGGCGTGTCCTTTCAGGTCGGTTCAGCTGTGGTCAGGAATGCGGGCGGCGGGGCCATATCAGCACGCGCCGCGCCCCAGGATGACGGCGGGCAGGGTCCGCAGCAGGATCGACAGGTCCAGCCAGACCGATCGGTTGTCGATATAGAAGGCGTCCAGCTGTTCCTGCTGGGCCAGGTCGGCCTGGCTGCGTTCGGAAATCTGCCACAGCCCGGTGATCCCCGGCGGCACGCTGCACCGCTTGCGGCGGAATTCGGGGCGCATGGCGGCCAGGTGGTAATCGGGAAAGGGGCGGGGTCCGACGATGCTCATCCCGCCCATGATGACGTTCAGCAGCTGCGGCAATTCATCCAGGCTGGAGCGGCGCAGCACATTGCCGACGATGGGCAGGATGCGCGGGTCGCGGCGCAGCTTGAAATGGGCGTCCCATTCCCGGCGGGCGGCGGGGTCGCTGCGCAGCAGGTCCTCCAGCCGGGCTTCGGCGTCGCGATACATGCTGCGCAGCTTCAGGACCCGCACGACGCGGCCGTTCAGCCCCTCGCGCGGTTGGGCATAGAAGACCGGGCCCGGATCGACGATCCAGATGGCCAGCGCGGCCAGCGCCATGACGGGCAGCGACATGATCAGCGCGGGCACCGCGACGGCCAGGTCCATGGCGCGCTTCAGCCGGTCGGCCCCCGCGCCGTGGCGCAGATGCGTCACCCGCAGCCCGATCGCCCCGCCCGCATTCGCCGCCTTCAGCCCCGAAATGCGCAGCTGGGGCGTATCGGCCAGCACGAAGATCTGGGCATAGGCTTCGGGCAGCGCGCCGGGTCGGGCCTGCGCGTCATCGGTGACCAGCGCCACCGTCGCGGGCTGGCCGGCATTCGGCATCAGGCCATAGCGCCAGTTGCGGCGAAAGAACGCCTCGATCAGCGGTGCCTGATCGCGATCCGCGATGACATGGGCGTTGATCGTCCACAGCCCGGCGCGGTGCATCAGCGCCAAAACCACCAGCCGCGCCGGATGATGCAGCGCCAGCGCCACCAGCAGGAACAGCGCGATGGCCCCCGCATCGCGCGTGTCGCCCTGCAGGGCGGGCAGCATGATGCAGACGGCACCCGCGATCGCCACGGCGGCGACGCTGCGGCGCATGATTTCGTGCGGGTGCAGGCCGCGCCCCGGGATCAGCCCCAGCAGCAGCCGGACCGCGATCACCGTGACCGCCGCGGGCAGCAATTCGCTGGCATGGGCAAGCCCCGATGCGATCTGCATGGCCAGGGTCAGGACGGCGGCCTCGGCCAGGACCATGATGGCGATGCGCGACAGGGTGGCGCGGATCATGCGGTCGCCTTGGGGGGCGAAGGCGGTCACGGGCGCGCCGTGCAATCTGTCCGAAGTGATCATGACTGGATCCTGTGGGGCATGGGGTCGGGGTCCTGGGACGTGACCGGAAAGCGGCGCAGGCCGGTCCGCTGCATCCCGCGCAGCACCAGATAGGCGGGGACGACGCGGGTATAGCGGCGCCACAGGCGGCGCGGCTCGGTCACCAGGCGGAACAGCCATTCCAGGCCGTGGCGTTGCAGGATGGCGGGGGCCTGCAGCTTGCCCCTGGCATGGAAATCGAAGGCCGCGCCCACGCCGATCAGCATCGGCGCGCGCAGCTTGTCGCGCATATGCGCCATCCAGCGTTCCTGCTTGGGGCAACCGATGCCGACCCAGACGATGCCCGCGCCGCTATCGTCGATCAGGCGGGCGATGCGGTCCTCTTCCTCGGGGGTCAGGGGGCGGAAGGGGGGCGCATAGCTGCCCACGATGCGGGCGCCCGGAAAGCGGCGCAGCAGGTTGCGTTCCAGCTGGTCCAGCACCTGCGGGGTCGTTCCGTAAAGGAAATGCCCGATGCCGCTGTCCTGGCTGGCATCGATCACCGACAGCATCAGGTCGGGACCATAGATGCGTTCGGCCCAGCCATGCCCGTCGCCATGCAGCGCCCAGACCAGCGGCATCCCGTCGGGCACCGTCAGCGTGGCCTGGTTGTGGATGCGGGCCAGATCGGGATCGGCGCGACATTCGATGACGCTGTGCGCCCCCGACACGCAGACATAGCCGCGGCGCCCGTCGCGCACGTCGCCCAGGATGCGCGACACGACCCCCGTGCGGGTCAGGGCCGCGACGCGCAGCCCCAGGACATTGGTGGTCTTCACCGGATCTTGCCGGACATGCTGGGTCATCTTGGCCCCCGTTCGGGTTGAAGCTCAGGTCCAAGGCTACGGCCGGGCGTTGCGCGCAGATACTTGGCCGTTCGGGGCGCGTGGGGCAGGGGGTGCCGACGAAAGCGCCCTCCGGGTGCGGCGGGGGGATGACCCTTTGGTCGCACCCTGTCCCAAAGGCGTAGTCGCGGCCTGGGCTCTTTACCGGCGGTCAGACGCGACGGTCGTGATTGGCGCAAAGCGCGACGACCGTCGCGGTCAGCATCCATTGCAGGTCGTTCTGCGCCACAAGGGTGCTTTCGGTCAGGTTCAGCACCAGCACCTGCGCCAGAAAGGCGTTGGGCCACAGCCATCCCTGTGTCGGGCGCAGCAGCGACAGCCGCGCCGCGTGCCGCAGGGTGCGCTGCATCGTCCAGGCCGCCAGCACCAGCCCCGCCACCCCCGAGCCCAGCAGGATGTCGCGATAGCCGTTATGGGCGTGGGGGCTATGCCAGCCGATCTGCAACCAGATCGTCCAGGCGGGATTGCTGCCGGGCGTCCAGAAGGCCTGATAGCCGTGGCCCAGCCACAGGCGTTCGGCGATGCGGGCATCGATCAGCTGCCACATCGGCACGCGGCCGGTCAGGGTGGCGTCCTTGCCCAGGGCGTCCAGCAGCGGCACCAGCAACAGGCCCAGAAAGGCCAGCATCATCCCCGCCGCGACGATGAAGCTGACCAGCATCAGCGCCCGTCCCAACCCGCGCGCCCGACCCAATGCGACGAAAAAGCCCGCCACGACCAGCGCCGCCACTGTCGCCACCAGGCTGGTGGAGGATTGTGACAGGCCCAGGCAGACGGCCCCCAGCCCCGCGATCACTGCGCCCTGCCTGCGGCGGTCGCCGCCCCGGTCGCAGGCCAGCATGACCCCGGCCACCGTGGCGATGCCCGCGCTCCAGCCGAAAACGTTCTTGTTCAGATAGACCCCGCGCAGCGCGCTGTCGCCCGGCACGACGGCCAGCGACGGCGACAGCGCCATCATCGCAAGGCTGGCCACCATGCAGGCCCCCAAGGCGCTGGCCACCAGCCACAGCAGCTGCCGCGGCGTAAAGACGACGGCCAGGACGTGCGACAGGATCAGCGTCATCGCCAGCGCCACCGCACGGCGCAGGCTTGTGCCCGGGCTGATCGACCACAGGACGGTCGCGAATTGCAGCGCCACCAGCGCCAGCAGCGGCACACTGCGCAGCAGCGACCGCGCCACGGCATCCGCATGGCGCAGCGCCAGGATCAGCGTCGTCGCATAAATGGGCAGCACGCCCAGGCGCAGCAGCCCGCGCGCCCGGTCGTCCAGCGCTCCGCCCGATGCGGCCATCAGCGGCAGCAGGGCACCCGACAGGATCACCAGCGTGACCCAGACGGCGACCTGCGGCGCCAGCCCGACCATCCGGTCGCGGTCATGGCGGCCAAGGCCGTGGCTGGGAAATTGGCTTGCTGCGGTCATGATGCGTCCCGGTTGCGGCGCGCCTGTCGGCGGACGCGGCGCGCATTGCCTCAGACTAACGCTTGGGGTTCGGCGTCCGCACGGGTCACCATCGGCCATGACCATCGCCCAAAGTGGCATGGGACAGGCCGCGCCCTGACCTTTCGGATGTGGCCTGTCCCGCGCGGCGGGCCAAATGGACCGGTGTCGGCGATCTTCCATCCGGGCTTAGGATTTCGACGCAAGGCCGCCCAGTGCCCAAAGCCGCAGACCCCAACCCGGAGAAGCCGATGCCCGCCCCGGAAATCAGCGTCCTGATCAACAACTACAACTATGGCCGCTATGTCGCGCGGGCGATCGACAGCGCCCTGTCCCAGCAGGGCCCCAGCTTCGAGGTGATCGTGGTCGATGACGGATCGACCGACGGGTCCCGCCAGGTCATCGCCGCCTATGGCCCTGCGGTCCGGGCCGTGTTTCAGCGCAACCAGGGACAGGCGGCGGCGATGAATGCCGCCGTCGCCGCCAGCCGGGGCGCGATCCTGTGCTTTCTGGATGCCGACGACTGGTTCATGCCGGGCAAGCTGGCCGCCGTGGCCCGCGCCTTTGCGGACGACCCGGATCTGGGGCTGGTCTATCACCGGCTGCAACCGACGGCGAATGACGATGCGCTGAAGGGGCCGCCGGTGCCGCGCAGCCTGTGCCAGGGAGACCTGGCGCCGCGCATGGCCCGCACGGCGGGGGTCTGGCCCTTTCCGATGACCTCGGCCCTGTCCGTCAGGCGCAAGGCCTGGGACCGCGTCGGCGCGATCCCCCTGCGGTTCCGGATTTCGGCCGATGCCTGGCTGGTCGGGGCGATCCCCTTCATGTTCCGCGTCGCGGCCCTTCCGCAGGCGCTGGGCGGGTATCGCATCCATGACAACACCTGGCACCGCGCAGAGGACGACGCGCCGATGCTGCGCCGCCGGATGGCCCATTGGCAGGCCACGGTCGAGGAACTGAACGCCTTTCTGGCGGCGCGCGGGTTGGGCTGGCGGCTGGACATGGCCGACCATTTTCCCCACCGCGTCGCCGCATCCCGCCTGCGACCGCTGGGGCTGGCCGAAAGGATGCGGCTGTTCCTGCGGGGCCTGCGCTTTGCGGGCGAACCCCATATGCTGCGCCGCGGTCGCGATGCCCTGCGCACCCTGCGCCTGCGCCAGACGGCCGACGCGACATGAGGGTCGTCCTGATCGCGCCAGGCCCGGTCGATCACGCCATCGCCTGCGCCAACGGCCTTGCACCCCATGCCGAGGTGACGCTGATCGCGCCTGCGCGCCTTTATGCCGGGCTGGAACGGTGGCTGGACCCGCGCATCACGCTGCGCCTGATCGGCTGGCCCCGCACGCGGTCGCCGCGCAATCTGGCGATGCTGGGGCGTGTAATGACGCTGGTGCGGCGCGCGCGGCCCGACGTGATCCACGTCCTCAGCAACACGACGGTCTGGCTGAACGCCATCGCGCCGCTGCTGCGCGCGCAGGCGCCGCTGATCACCACGGTCCATGACGTCACGCCCCATCCGGGCGACCGCGAGACGCTGCAGCTGCCCGACTGGACGGCGCGGCTGATGGCGCGGCAGTCGGGCGATCTGGTGGTGCATGGCGCAGGACTGCGCGATGGCGCCGCGCGGCGGTTCGACAAGCCGCCATCGCGGGTCCATGTGCTGCCCCATCCCGCCATCACCCGCTATGCCGAGGCCGCTTGCGACATGCGGCCCACCCCGCCCGCACCGGGTCTGCGGGTGCTGCTGTTCGGTCGGATGTTCGCCTATAAGGGCGTCGACGACCTGCTGCGCGCCGAGGCGCTGCTGGGCGACCGCATCCCCGGCCTGCAGCTGGTGCTGGCGGGGCGGGGCGACGATCCGAACGACCTGTCCGGGCTGATGGGCGATCCGGGGCGTTACCGCATCCATCACGGGTTCATCGCCGACGATCACGCATCCCGGCTGTTTCTGGATTGCGACGTGGTCGTGCTGCCCTATGCCGAAGCCTCGCAGAGCGGCGTCCTGATGATCGCCGCCACCTTCGGCAAACCCGTCATCGTCACCGATGTGGGCGAGTTGGGCAGCACCGTCCGCGCCGCCGGTGCGGGGCTGGTCGTCCCGCCGCGCGATCCCGCCGCGCTGGCCGATGCGATGGCGCTGCTGCATGACGATCCGGCCCTGCGCGACCGCCTTGGGCAAGCGGCTGCGGCATGGGCCGACGGTCCCCTGCGTCCCGACCATGTGGGGGCAGGCATGGTCGCGCTTTACGCCCTGATCCGCCAAAAGAGGGACCCCCTTGGCCGAACGGATGCCCCCCGTATCAGGCAGCCAGATTGAGTTCGCGCGGCGCAGGTCCAGACTGTGGGTGAAACCGTCGCGACAGGATCACCAGATGCCCCGTTCAGCCCAGCCCGGATCGGTCCGCCCCGTGCGACACCACATCGCCGGGGGGCGCGACCATGGCGGCGGCATCGGGCGGCTGGTCGGATACGTTGTCGATGCCGATCCCGCCCGCCAGCGGCACCGGGTTCAGGACACGCGCGGACCCCGGTTCCGCCCCCTGCCATCGGGGCTGATGCTGGCCGGGGCCATCCTTGCCATGGTCGGCGACCGCATCGCGGGGGGCGACCGCCTGCAGCATTTCCACATCGCCGGGCGGGGCAGCACGGCGCGCAAGCTGATCCTGGCGCGGATGGCGCGGCTGCTGGGGCTGGACTATGTCCTGCACCTGCATGATTTCGACTATGCCGCCGACCTGGCCCGTCGCCCCGCATGGCAGCAATCCGCGATCTGCCGGATGTTTTGGAACGCGCGGCGGGTCGTCGTGCTGGGCGCGCGCGATCGCGCCACGGTGCAGGGCCTGCTGGGCGTCCCCGGCGACCGCATCACCATCCTGCGCAACTGCGTGCCCGACCCGATGGCTGATCATGGGGCGGACCCCGGACCCGACAGCACGGGCCATGTCTGCCGCATCGTCTTTCTGGGCCAGCTGGGCGCGCGCAAGGGCGTCCCCGAACTGCTGGAGGCGCTGGCGCGGCTGCGCAACCTGCCCTGGACCGCGACGCTGGCCGGGGACGGGCCCCTGGCGCAGATCCGCGCGCAGGTGGCGGGCCTTGGCCTTCAGGACCGCATCGACATTCCCGGCTGGATCGACCAGCCCCGCGCCCGCGCCCTGTGCAGCCGGGGCGACATCCTGGTCCTGCCATCCCATGCCGAAGGGATGGCCATGGCCGTCGTCGAAGGCCTGGCCCATGGCATGGCCGTCGTCACCACCCGCGTCGGCGCCCATGACGAGGTCCTAACCCATGACCGGACCTGCCTGTTCGTGCCCGTGGGCGACGCCGCGGCCCTTGCCGACACGCTTGCGGGGTTGATCGCGGACCCCGTCCGGCGCCTTCGGCTGGCGGGGGCGGGGCGGGCGCTGTTCCTGTCGCGGATGGAGATCGGCGGCTATGTCGCGCGCCTTTCGGACCTGCATGACGACCTTGCCGCAACCCCCTGTCCCAAGCGAGAAATGGCATGAACGACCAGTTTCCCACCCGCATCCGCACCGAAGGGGCACGCGCGCGGCAGGCCGCGGCCCAGGAACAGGACGACGCGGTCGCCATCGAATGGGGCGCGCTGGCCGGGCTGATCCGCCGTCGCATCTTGACGCTGAGCGTGATCACCGCGCTTTTGACCGCCGCCGCGCTGCCAGTCATCTTGTCGCTGCCGACCGAATATGTGGCGCGCACCCGGCTGATCCTGACCCAGCCCCGATACCTGCCCCAGGACGAGGACCCCGTCTTCAGCCTGGAAACCGAGCTGGAGCGCATCACCGCGCGCCAGAACATTCAGGCGGTCATCGACCGGCTGGATTTGGCGCAGGTTCCCGAACTGAACCTGGCGCGACCGGGCACCCCCTCGCGCCTGGCCACGGTGCTGCGCAGCTGGATCGGCACGCCGCCGCCCGCCGCGACGGCCGCGCCGCAGGACCCAACGCAGCGGCGACTGGACGCCTTTTCGGCGCGGCTTGCGGTCCGACGCGAAAGCGTGCCCGGCCTTGTCACGCTGTTCTTTGCCGCCACCGATCCGCAGCGCGCCGCCGATATCGCGAACCTGACGGTGCAGACCTATGGCGAACAGCGCAATGCCCAGCAACGCGACCTGACGCGGGCGACGATGGACTGGCTTGCGCCCCGCATCGCCCGGCAGCAGCAGGTCTATGACACGGAACTGGCCCGCGCCCGCGATTTCCAGCGCCGCAACAACCTGTCGGCCACGCCGGGCGGATCGGTGACCAGCCAGACCGTCATCGCGCTGACATCGCGCCGCGATCAGCTGGACCAGCAGCAGGCCCAGTTGAACGCGACGCTGGCGATGATCCCCGGCACGGGCCGCACGCCGCTGGTGCCGCTGCCCGGCGAACCCGAGAGCCTGACCGCCCTGCGCGACGAATTGCAGGACCAGCAGCATGCGCTGGCCGAGAGGCAGGCGAAATACGGCGCGCAATATGGCGGCATCGACCTGACCGAGGAACGCATCGCCGGAACCCGCGATCAGATCCTGCGCGCGGCCGAGGTCTATGGCATCTCGGTCCGGGCCGCGCTGGAGGCCAACAGGGCCGATCTGGCGGCGGTGCAGGCCCAGCTGGACCAGGCGCAGGGCGGGCTGTCGCGCCGCAACGTGGCCGAGCTGGAGCTGGGCGACATGCTGCGCGGGGTCGCCGCCGAGGCCGAGGCCCTTGCCCGCCTGCAGGACCAGCAGCGCGATCTGCGCGAGGGCACCGACATGCCCGCCGTCTCGGTCGAGGTGCTGTCGCCCGCCACGCCGCCCCTGGCCCCCGAGGGGCGCGGGCGCAAGGTCTATCTGGCCATGGCGGTCGTGCTGGCGGGCATGGCGGCGCTGCTGGCGGTGGGCCTTTCGGAACTGCTGGACCGCAGCATCCGCAGCACCGAACAGCTGCGCCTGTCCCCCGACACGGTGCCCGTGGGCCTGCTGCCCCGGCTGCGGCGGCGCGAGGCCCGCACCATGACCCGACTGGTCCGCACCGATCCCGGACATCCCTTTTCCAACGCCCTGCGGGCGATGCTGGTCATGATCCAGTCGCAATCGCGCGGGGCGGTGCCGCTCAGCATGCTGGTCTGCCCCGGCGGTCGGGAAGGGGACGCGACCATGACCTCGGCGGCGCTGGCCCTGGGGCTGAACGGGCTGGGCCGGCGCGTGCTGGTGGTGGATTGCCACCCCGCCTCGGCGGCAACGGATACCGGCCAGGAATGGGGCATGCCGCGGGATGACGGCACCATGCTGCGTCTGGTCCGGCTGGAGGACCGGCCCGACCCGGCGGCGGCACCCCTGGCCGAGCGCATCCGCGCGCTGCTGGATCACGGCAGCTACAGCGACAGCGTCGTGATCTTCGATGCGCCTTCGCCGCTGGCATCAGGGGTGACGCTGCAATTGGCGGTGATGACGGCGCGGACGGTGCTGGTCTGCAGCTGGGGCCGCACGGCCCGCCAGCTGGCGCGCCTGTCCGCCGACCGGCTGATCGCGGCCAGCGATGCGCGCATCCTGATGGCGCTGGTGGATGTGAACCTGCGCCGCCATGCCCGAAGCGGCAGCCGCGACGCACCGCTTGCCGCCCAGCTGATCCAGGGCCGTGCGCGGACGTCCCGGATCTATCCCTTCGCCTGAAGGCGGCGCATCCGGGCCCCGTATCCGCATGGCCGCCGGACCCCAGGGCGCGATGCACGGCATTTGAATTGAAACGTCCGCGTTCCACGGGTTCCGCAGGGGGTCGCGTTAAGACATCAGACAATCCCTCGCGCTAAGACTGCACATATTGCAGCATCAGGGATGTGACATGTCGGATTCAGAAAATGGACGCCCCAAGCCCCACAGAGGCGAAGCCCCCGCAAGCTGGCGGGACATGGCCCCCGCGATGATCCTGTTGCTGGCCGGCGTCGTGGCGCTGGCCGCCGCCACCCTGACCGCGTCGCCCGTCCAGGGGCAGTATCTGGTCCTGGCGCCGGGGTCCGAAGGCGGACGGCTGACCGACCTGGTCTATCGCGCCGGGGGTGGCGTGGTGGGCCTGGGCGGCATGCGCGGCATCGCCATCGCCGCATCCGAAGACCCCGGCTTTCGCCAGGCGATGCTGGCGCAGGGGGCCTGGGCGGTGCTGCCGTCATCACGCATGCTGGGCTGCTTCACCGACAAGACGGGGGTGCGGCCATGACCGATGAGATCCAGGTCCTTCGCGAACGGTTCGGCGGGCTGCTGGTCTGGCTGCTCTGGGCGCATGTGCCGGTTCTGGCGGCGGCGGCGGCGTGGAACCAGGTCCTGTCGGTGCCGATGGCCATGCTGTGGGGGGCGGCGCTGGCGGGGGTCTATCACCTGACATGGCAGCGCTTCGGGACCGTCCGGCTGACCCGCAATCTGGCCGGGATCGCGCTGATCGGCGAACCCGCGCTGCTGCTGATCCTGTTCGAGGGGCATCCCTGGCAGATGGACATGCACATGTATTTCTTTGCGGTCATGGCGCTGAACATCGCCTGGTTCGACCGCGGAGCGCTGATCCTGTCGGCGGCGGGCATCGCCGTTCACCACCTGGTGCTGCTGTATCTGCTGCCGATTTCGGTCTTTCCCGAAAAGGGGGATCTGGCGCGGGTGATGCTGCATGCCTCGATCGTGCTGTTCCAGATGTCGGTCCTGATCTGGGTCACCCACAAGGTCCGCACCGCCTTTGCCCGCATCCGCATCATGAGCGACGAGCTGGTCGCCCGCAGCGGCGCGCTGGAGGAACGCAACCGCGCCGCCGAGGAATCCAGCCGTGCCAAAAGCATGTTCCTGGCCAATGTCAGCCACGAGATCCGCACCCCGATCAACGCGATCCTGGGCTTCAGCCACCTGTTGCAGCGCAGCGACCTGCAGCCGCGCCAGCGCGATCATGTGACCAAGCTGAACGGCGCGGGCATGTCGCTGCTGCGCCAGATCAACGACATCCTGGATTTCTCGAAGAACGAGGCGGGCAAGCTGGAGCTTGAGGCCCGCGATTTCGACCTGCGGGCGGCCGTGTCGGGGCAGGTGCAGATGGTTGCCGAAAGCGCGCATGCCCGCGGCCTGACCATCCGCATGCGGATATCGGACGATGTGCCCGTGCTGGTGGTGGGCGATGAAATGCGCCTGAACCAGGTGATCCTGAACCTGCTGAACAACGCCATCAAGTTCACCGAGGAAGGCCGCGTGGCCATTTCCGTCGGGGTGGCCGAACGCGAGGGCGCGCGCATCTGCATCGAATGCGCGGTCAGCGACAGCGGCATCGGCATGACCGTCGAACAGCGGGCAAAGCTGTTCGCGCCTTTCACCCAGGCCGACAGTTCGACGACGCGCCGCTTCGGCGGCACGGGGCTGGGGCTGGCCATCTGCCGCCAGATCGTCGAACAGATGGGCGGGGCGATCACCGTCGACAGCATGCCGGGCATAGGCAGCGCCTTTACCTTCCGGGTCTGGCTGCTTGTCGCGCAAGGCGCCGCCATGGCCGCCGACCCCCATCCCGCCCTGCGCGCGCTGCGCATCCTGGTGGCCGATGACAACCCCGCATCCCGCGACATCATCCAGGAATTGCTGAGCCGGTGGAAGCTGTCGGGCGACCTCGTCTCCTCGGGGCCCGAGGCGCTGGCCGCGATGGAACGCGAAGCCGCCGCCGGCAGGCCCTATGACCTGGTGATGCTGGATTGGAAGATGCCCCGCATGGACGGGCTGCAGACGGTGCGCGCCATGCGCGACAACCCGCGGCTGGTCCCCATGCCCGCCACGCTGATGGTCACTGCCTATTCCATCGACGAGCTGATCCGCGATGAGGATCGCCGCGCGATCAGCGGCGTGCTGCGCAAGCCGCTGGACCCCCATCACCTGCTGGACATGCTGAACCAGCTGTTCCCCGGCACGCCGGGTCAGGCCTCGGCCCGGATTGTGCAATCGCCCCAGCCGGACCTGTCGGGGGCGCTGCGCGGCCACCGGGTCCTGCTGGTCGAGGACAATGCCATCAATCAGGAAATCGCCACCGCGCTGTTGTCGGATGCGGGCCTGCAGGTGGATGTCGCAGGCGACGGGATCACCGCCTGCCAGATGGTGCTGAACCAGGACAACGGTTATGCGGCGGTGCTGATGGATGTGCAGATGCCCCGCATGGACGGGGTCGAGGCGACCCGCCGCATTCGCCAGCGGATCGCCGCCGCGGACCTGCCGATCATCGCCCTGACCGCCCATGCCTATGCCGAGGAACGCCAGCGCTGCCTGGGGGCGGGCATGAACGACCACCTGTCCAAGCCGATCGACCCGGCCTTGCTGATCGAGACCCTGTCGAAATGGCTGCCCCGCGACGCGCGGCCCGGCCCCGCCATCGCGACGCTGCCCGAGCGGCTGCCGCCTTTCGACCTGGCCACGGCCCTGCGGGGGATGAACGGCAAGGCCGAACTGCTGCACCGCCTGATCACCGAATTCGGGCGGAATTACGATGGCATCGGCCCTAGGATGGGGCAGCTGATCGCCCAGGGCCGCGCCGAGGAAGCCAGCCTGGCCGCCCATACGTTGAAAAGCGTCGCGGGGTCCCTGGGGCTAGCGGATATTCCCGAACTGGCGGGCCGGATCGAAACCGCGCTGAACCGGGGCGATGATGCGGCCGACCTGATCACGGATCTGACGCGGGCGCTGGCCCCCGCCATTTCCGCCGCGCGCAGCCTTTGCTGCGATCCGCCCGCTGTCGCGACGGACCTGCCGCCCGTCCTGGATGCCTCGGCGGGCCCCGCGATTGCGGCACTGCGCGATCAGGTCCGGCGATGCAGCCTGTCGGCCCGCAGCGGCTTTCACGGGCTGGCGGATGCGCTTGGCCTGTCGCCCGGCGCGCGGGCCACGCATCCGCTGATGATCGCGCTGACGCAGCTGGACTATACCCGGGCCGCGCAGCTGCTGGACCAGATGCAGTCGGACCTGGAACGGGATCCTCAGGGGGCGCTGACATGACCCGACCCGTCATCATGATCGTCGACGACGAGATTGCCAATATCGAGATGATGGCCGCGGTGCTGGAGGATGACTATGAGATCTGCTTTGCTAGGTCGGGCGCGGCCGTGCCGGGGGTCGCGATGGATGCCCGGCCCGACCTGATCCTGCTGGACATCGTCATGCCCGGCATGGACGGCTATGCCGTCTGCCGCCGCCTGAAGCGCGACCCTGTGCTGTGCGACATTCCCGTCATCTTCACCACCGGCCTGGACGACCCCGAGGATGAGGAGCGCGGCTTCGAGGCGGGGGCCGTCGATTACGTCACCAAGCCCATCCAGGCAATCAAGCTGCGCAGCCGGGTCGGCAACCATGTCGAACTGAAGCGGATGCGCGATCAGCTGTCGGCGCTGGCCACCACCGACGCGCTGACCGGGCTTGGCAACCGTCGCCTGCTGGAGGAATTGCTGCAATCGCAGCTGCACCACCTGTCCGCCAAGGGGGAATGGCTGTCCTTCATCATGATGGACATCGATTTCTTCAAGCAGTTCAACGATCTTTACGGGCACCTTGAGGGCGATGACTGCCTGCGCCGCGTGGCCCATGCCTTGCGCGACGCGATGCGGCGCAGCGACGATGTCTGCCTGCGCTATGGCGGCGAGGAATTCGCCTGCATCCTGCCGCGCACCGACCATGACGGCGCGCTGGAGGTGGCCGAGACGATCCGCCACCGGATCGAGGCCCTAGGCATCCCCCACAAGGGATCGGGCGTCAGCCCGGTGGTCACGATCAGCGTCGGCGTCGCGACGGGGCGCAGTGCGGCGGATCTGTCGATGGAGCTGTGGATCTCGACCGCCGATGCGATGCTGTATCAGGGCAAGCGGACGGGGCGGAACCAGGTGACGGGCCATGTGATCGAACCGCCGAAGCCCATCGAAAGGCCCGCCGTAAAACCAATCGACATGCCGATCGACAGGCGCATCGAACGGTCCCCGCGCGCGGCAGGGTGACGACCCCGGCGCGACCTGCGCGCCGGGGTCGCCCGGGTCAGGCGAATTCGACCTGCGTCATCATCGGCAATTCGGTGACGCGGGGACCGCCGGCGCGTGCGATGGCATTGGCCAGCGCCGGGCCCGCGGGCGGCACGCCCGGTTCGCCGACGCCCGACGGGGCCTCGGCCGAGGCGATGACCTGGACCTCGATCGCGCCGATATCCGAGATGCGCAGCGGCTCGTAGTCGGGGAAGTTGAACTGGTCCACCTCGCCCTCGGTCAAGGTGATCTGGTTGCGCATGGCATGGCCCATGCCGAAGCCGATCCCGCCCTCGATCTGGGCACGGATGACATCGGGGTTCACGGCGATACCGCAATCGACGGCGGCAAAGACCTTGTCGATCCGGACCGGCGCATCCTGGCCCCCCGACACCTGTGCGATTTCCGCCACGAAGGTCCCAAAGGAATGATGCACTGCCAACCCCAGGGCGCGGTCGCCGGCATTCGACCAGTCGGCCATGTCGGCCACGCGCTGCAGGACGCCGGCCATGCGGGTCTGGGCGGGCGTGTCGCCGGGCAGCATCGACAGGCGCAGGTCCAACGCATCGCGGCCGGATTCCTGGGCGATCAGGTCGATCATGCTTTCCATCACATAGGCGGTGTGGGAATGCCCGACCGACCGCCACCACAGGACGCTGGTCGCCTTGTCCACATCCGACAGCCCGACCGACATCGCAGGGACGGCATAAGGCGTATCGGCCACCCCTTCGACCGAGGAATGGTCGACGCCATCCGTCACGGCCATCTGCTCCATCGAGGTGCCCTTCATGATCGACTGGCCCGCGATGCGGTGATCCCACGCGACGATGCCGCCCTGGTCATCCAGGCCGACACGGACCCGGTGCGCAAAGGCGGGGCGGTAATAGCCGCCCTTGATGTCGTCCTCGCGCGTCCAGACCAGCTTGACGGGGCGGCTGCGGTCGGTCAGCGCAAAGGCCATCGCGCATTCGCGGTTGTAATCCGACGTGGCATTCGCGCGCCGCCCGAAGGACCCGCCCGCCATGACGGTGCGGATGGCGACCTTGTCCATCGGCAGGG
>NZ_JPKW01000010.1:0-141810 GCF_001887735.1 Paracoccus sp. SM22M-07 | reverse complement strand
GGCCCCGCCCGCCATGACGGTGCGGATGGCGACCTTGTCCATCGGCAGGTCCAGCACCTGCGACAGGGTCATGTGGCCGAAGGTCGGGAATTGCGACCCGTCATGCAGGATGACGCCGCCTTCGGGGGTGGGTTCGATGGTGCAGGTCAGCGGCTCCATCGGGGCATGGGCCAGCAGCGGGAAATAGAAGGTCCGGTCGATGACCGAGGCGGCCCCGTCCACGGCGGTGGCGACCTGCGCCTGATCGCCCTTCGGGGTCCATGTGCTGTCGCCATTGACGGCGGCGATCAGTTCGTCGCGGATCTGGCCCGAGGACCGCATTTCCGCCGCCGCATTGTCCCATTCGACGCTGATCGCGTCGCGAGCCTGGATGGCCTGCCAGGTGGTGTCGGCAAAGACCGCCACGCCGGACTTGTCGGGCAGGGCCTTGGCCATCGCAAAGCCCGCCATGCCATCGGCCCCGCTGGTATCGACCGAGGCGACGGTCGCGCCCATGCGCGGGGCGTGGGCGATGACGACGACCAGTTGGTTGTCCAGCTGCAGATCCATCGCGAATTGCGCCGTGCCGTTGACCTTGGCGGGGCTGTCCTTGCGCCTGACAGCGCCTTCCTTGCCGATCAGCCGCCATTCGTCGGGCGCGCGCAGGCGGGGTTCGGCGGGGGCGGGCAGGGCGGCGGCGGCGGCCACGAAATCGGCGATGGGGGCGGATTGCCCGCCACCGGTGATCTGGCCGTCCACGATATTCAGCCCGGCCGCATCGACGCCCCAATCGGCGGCGGCGGCGTCGATCAGCACCTGACGCGCGGCCGCGCCGGCATTGCGGTATTGCAGAAAGCTGTTGGCCATGGCGGTCGAACCGCCCGTGCCCTGCATCGGGCCGAAGGCCAGGTTGTTATAGACCTGCGGGTCCGAGGGCGCGAATTCGAACCCGATCTGATCCATCGTCACGCCCAGTTCCTCGGCGATCAGGGTGGTCAGGCCGGTCGAAGGGCCCTGGCCCATCTCGAAATGCTTGATGATCGCGGTCACGCGGCCATCGGCATCGATGCGGACGAAGGGGTTCAGCGCCGTGGCGTCGCCGCTGGCGGCCAGGGCGCCGTTCGGGCGCAGGCCGACATAAAGCACGGCGGCGGCGGCTGCGGCGGTCGCGATGAAGCCGCGACGGGACATGCGCAGGGTCATCTTACGCCTCCAGGATTTCGGCGGCGCGCTGAACGCCCGCGCGGATGCGTTGATAGGTGGCGCAGCGGCAGGCATTGCCCCACATATGGGTGTCGATCTCCTCGGGGGAGGGTTTGGCGTTGGCGGCCAGCAGGCCCACGGCGGACATGATCTGCCCCGACTGGCAATAGCCGCATTGCACCACGTCCAGTTCGGTCCAGGCCTGCTGGACGGCTGCGCCGACGGGATCGGCACCGATGGCCTCGATGGTGGTGATCTCGATGCCCTCCAGATCCTCGACATAGGTCTGGCAGGACCGGGTGGGCTGGCCATCCAGATGGACCGTGCAGGCCCCGCAGGCGGCCACGCCGCAGCCGAACTTGGTGCCGGTCAGTTTCAGTTCGTCGCGGATCACCCACAAAAGCGGGGTGCCGTCGGCGGCGTCGACCTTGACGGTCTTTCCATTCAGGCGCAATTCACGCATGTCACATGTCCTTCCTGCGGTGATCCTGGGGCAATCCTTGGCCGCATCAATGGGCGGCAATGTCGCACGGCGCCCTGCCATTGAACATGCACCCGCGCGACGCCGACGTCCATATGCAGGCGATTGCCCCCCGGATCGACGTTTTTCGCGCTTTGCCGGTTGACTCTGGCAGGGTGGAGGATAAAAGGCGGCTTCGATAAAGAATTCCACGGGGTTTGCGGCGCGCGATTGCCCCGAAGCAGGAGCGATACACATGGCGAAGCCGACCACCATCAAGATCCGGCTGAACTCGACCGCCGGCACCGGCCACTTCTACGTGACCAAGAAGAACGCCCGTACGATGACGGAAAAGATGACCGTGCGTAAGTACGACCCCGTTCTTCGTCAGCACGTCGAATACAAGGAAGGCAAGATCAAGTAAGATCTGCCTCGCAGACCGTTCAGAAACGGGTCGCGTCCGCAAGGAACGCGGCCCTTTTCGCATGATGCGCCCCTAACGGGTTGAAAATGCGCCCTGCGGTGTTTTTCTTGCATCCGAATACGGGCCGGCTGCGTTGCCTTGTCTGTTCCCCGCACCCGGAAGACCACCATGACGATGTCCTCGCCCATTTCCGCCCTTGCCGACTGTCCGGTGAAATCCCTTCTGGCACGCCCCGGCGGGTCCCTGGCCATGCTGATCGAGGCGAAGGGTGGGTTCCCCCGCCGCCCCGGTGCGATGATGGCCCTGTGGCCCGACGGAGCCCGCGTGGGGCGTTTGGGCGCGGGGTGCATTGATGCCGATATCGCGGCGCATCTGGACCGGACCGAACCGGTGACCCATCTGATCTATGGCGAAGGCGGTCCCATCGACCTGCCGCTGCCTTGCGGGGGGCAGGTGCGGATCGCGCTGATCCACGCGCCTTGCGCCGATTGGCTGTCCTCGATCTGGGATGACCGCATCCGCCGCCGCACCGGGCATTGGGATGTCGATCTGCAAAGCGGCAAGCCGCAGCGCGCGAGGCAAGGCCAGGGGCAGGGCTTTCAGCTGACCCTGCCGCCCCCGCCCGCCTTCCAGATCCACGGCGAGGGCGACGAGGCCCTGGCCCTGTCCCAACTGGTCGCGGCCCTGGGCTTTCCCTCCATCGGGGCCGATGCCACGCCGGACGCCCACAGCGCCGTCGTCACGCTGTTTCACGACCATGACCGCGAAATGCCGGCCCTGAAACGGGCCTTGGCATCCGAGGCCTTCTATGTCGGTGCCCTGGGGTCGCGCAGAGCCCAGAACGCGCGGCTGCAATCGCTGGCGCTGGAAGGTGTCACCCCCCAGGATCTGGACCGGATGCGCGGCCCGATCGGCGTCGTGGCGCGCGGTCGCGACCCACGCCTGATCGCGGCCTCGGCCCTGACCGAGATCCTGGCCGAATACGAGGAGCGCTTTGGATGACCCATACAGGACTTCTTCTGGCCGCAGGCAGTTCCCGCCGCTTTGGCGCGGATGACAAGCTGTTGGCCGATTTTCGCGGTGAACCGCTGATTGCCCACGCCGCCCGCGCCATGCGCGACGCCGCCCTGGACGACCGCGTGGCGGTGGTGACCAGCGACGCCGTGGCCGCGCTGCTGGACGGTTTCCGCATCATCCGCATCGCGCCCGGCCAGCAATCCGACAGTCTGCGCGCGGGGCTGGATGCGGTGGGCGATCCCGATCTGCTGCTGATCGCCTTGGGCGACATGCCCCTGGTCACGGACGAACATCTGGACGCCGTCATGCAGCGCGCCACCGATGGCCATATCGCTGCCAGCCATGATGGGACGACGGCGTTGCCGCCGGCCTGTTTCCCGCGTGCGATGATCCCGGCCCTTTCAACGCTGAAGGGCGACCAGGGGGCTGGCCGCCTTCTGCAGGATCTGCCGCAGCATTCCCTGGTTCACGCCCCCGATCTGCTGATCGATGTCGACACCCAGGACGACCTGACCCGCTGACCTGACCGCAAGGTTCGTCCGGGGCAGGGGGTCCGGGGGATGCGTCATCCCCCGGGCGTCGCGGGACGCAGATCAGCCCAACACTTCGGCAAGCGCCTCGGCGGTGACATCGACGATCTGGTCTGCCTCGGCCTCGGTCAGGCACAGGGGGGGTGCAAAGCCCAGGATGTCGCCCTGGGGCATGGCGCGGGCGATGACGCCGCGCTTCAGCATGGCGGCCACGACCTTGGCGCCCTTGCCTTCCGAGGGGTCAAAGAACGTGCGGTTGTCGCGATCCGCCACCAGTTCCACCGCGCAGAGCATGCCCTCGCCGCGAACCTCGCCCACATGGTCATGGTCGCCGATGGCGGCCTGCATGCGCTGGTTCAGATAGGCACCGGTCTTGCCGGCATTCTCGACCAGGCCCAGCTCGTCGATCAGCTTCAGGTTGGCAACGCCCGCTGCGGCCCCGATCGGGTGCGCGGAATAGGTCCAGCCGTGGCCCAGAACGCCGTTTTCGTCGGTGCCGCGCGACAGCACGTCCCACATCTTCTGGCCGACGATCGAGGCCGACAGCGGCGCATAGGCGCTGGTCAGCCCCTTGGCGCTGGTGATCAGGTCGGGCTTCATGCCGTAATGGTCGGACCCGAACATCGTGCCCAGACGACCAAAGCCGGTGACGACCTCATCGGCGATCAGCAGGATGTCGTGCTGGTCCAGAACCTTCTGGATCGCCTGCCAGTATCCGGCGGGGGGCGGGACGATGCCGCCGGTGCCCAGAACGGGTTCACCGATGAAGGCGGCGATGTTGTCGGCACCCTCGGCCTCGATCAGCGCCTCCAGCTTGTCGACGCAATAGCCGACGAAATCGCCCTCGGACATGGAGGCATCGGGGCGGCGGAAGTAATAGGGCGCCTCGGTGTGGATCACGTGCTCCAGCGGCAGGTCGAACTTCTTGTGGAACAGTTCAAGCCCCGTCAGCGACCCGGTGACCAGCCCCGATCCGTGGTAACCGCGCCAGCGGCTGATGATCTTCTTCTTTTTCGGGCGGCCCAGGATGTTGTTGTAATACCAGACCAGCTTGATGTTGGTTTCATTGGCGTCCGAGCCGCCAAGGCCGAAATAGACGCGGGCCATGCCTTCCGGGGCGCGGTCCATCACCATCTTGGCCAGCGTGATCGAGGTTTCCGATCCATGCCCGGCATAGGCGTGGTAATAGGCCAGTTCATGCGCCTGCTTGGCGATCGCATCCGAGATCTGCTTGCGGCCATAGCCGACATTCACGCAGTAAAGCCCTGCGAAACCGTCCAGCAAGCGGTTGCCGTCGCGATCCTGGATGAAGACGCCCTCACCGCCGGTGACGATGCGTTGCGGAGCCTCACCGCGTTCGAATTGCGCCAGGTGCGTCGAGGGGTGGAAAAAGCTCTCGCGGTCCCATTTGGCCAGTTCATCATTGGTCAGCATATCGGATTTCCTTTCATCCCCAGTCGCGGCAGACATATTTGATCTCGGTAAAGGCCTCGAGGCCCTGACGGGCGCCTTCGCGGCCCAGACCGGATTGCTTCATTCCCCCGAAGGGGATCGGCGCGCCCGTGACCTTGGTACGGTTCACGGCGACCATGCCGTATTGCAACGCCCGCGTCAGGCGATAGATCCGCCGCGGGTCCTGGCTGTGGACATAGGCCACCAGCCCGTATTCGGACGCATTGGCGCGTTCGATGACCTCTTCCTCGGTATCAAAGACCGACAGGGCGGCGACGGGACCAAAGGTTTCCTCGGTCATGATCGCCGCTTCGTCGGTGACATCGGCCAGCACGGTCGGATGGAAGAACAGCGGCCCCAGATCGTCATCGACCTTGCCCCCGCACAGCAGCCGCGCCCCCTTGGCCAGGGCGTCCTTGACATGCGCCACCTGCTTGTCGATCTGGCGGTCATGGATCAGCGGGCCGATATCGGGGTCGTCCATGCCGTGGCCCATGCTCAGCGCCTGCGTCGCCTTGGTGAAACGCGCGCAGAAGTCGTCATAGACGTCGCGGTGGATATAGAACCGGTTCGCCCCCAGGCAATCCTGCCCGGATGTGGCGAATTTGGCCTTGATGCCTTCGGCGACGGCGCGGTCCAGATCGGCACTGGGAAAGACGATGAAGGGGGCATGGCCGCCCAGTTCCATCACCAGCCGCTTCACGGTGTCGGCGGATTGGCGGTACAGCAGCCGGCCCACTTCGGTGGACCCGGTGAAGGACAGCGCCCGCACGCGCTTGTCGGCGGTCCATTCGCCGACGATGGTGGCCGCATCGCCGATGATCGTGTTGACGACGCCCGCCGGGAACCCCGCCCGCCGCGCCAGTTCCGCCAGCGCCAGCGCCGAGAGCGGCGTTTCCGCCGAGGGATGGATCACCACCGTGCAGCCCGCGCCCAATGCGGCGGCGGCCTTGCGGGTGATCATGGCGCAGGGGAAATTCCACGGCGTGATCAGGGCGGCGACGCCCACGGGTTCGCGCCACAGTTCCATTTCTGCGTCGGCCAGGTGGCTGGTGACGCCTTCGATGTTCGGGCGCAGTGCCTCTTCGGCATAGAACTGCACGAAGCTGGCGGCATAGTCGATCTCGCCGCGTGCCTCGCTGATGGGCTTGCCCTGTTCGGCGACCATGATACGCGCCAGATCTTCCTTGGCACCCAGGATCAGACCGTGCCAGCGATGCAGGATCGCGGCGCGGTCCTGGGGCAGGGTGGCCGACCAGTCGGCAAAGGCGGCCTGGGCGGCATCGACGGCGGCACGGGCGCCTGCGGCGTCGCTGACGGCCACCTGGGCGACCAGATCGCCCGTGGCGGGGTCGCGGACGGCCAGACGTCCCTCGGCGGGGAAATCGCCCGCGGCAGGCAACAGGCCCGCATCGTCCAGACGTTCGGACAGTCGGCTTTGATCGTCAAACATGGCGCACCTCCTTGGCTTGGCGTCAGAGTGGCGCAGGCCGGGCAGGTGATTTCCCTGAAGATCGGGCGCGGGGCAGAGGATTCCTCGGGGCGGGCATGCCGCGCCAGAGGAATCCTCGGGGCTCAGGGCAGCAGAGCCGTGGCGGGGGGCATGTCCTTGACGGGCTTCGTCACGATATAGCTGAAATAGCGCCTGACGCCCGCGCGGCTTTCCAGCAGCCCGTCCATCAGGTCCTGAAACGCCGCCACATCCGTCGCCACGATCTGCATCAGATAGTCATAGCCACCCCCGATGGCCCAGCAGCCGGTGACCTGATCCATCCGCGCGATCACGCGTTCGAAGGTCTGGAAACTTTCGGCGCGGTGACTGTCCAGTTCCACCGTCACGAAGACCTGTACATGCTTGCCCAGGGCGCCAAGGCTGATATCGGCGCGGTATCCGCGGATCAGCCCGGCCTTTTCCAACCGCTGCATCCGGTCCCAGCAGGGGGTGGGCGACAGGTTCACCCGCGCCGCCAGGGCGGTCTTGGCGATGCGGCCTTCGCGCGACAGAACCGCAAGGATTGCGATGTCGCGGTCGTCAAGGCGCAGTTCGGGGCGGGTCGGGGTCATGGCACGGTTCTTTCCGCGCCTTTGTCGATTGTCAATCTGGACAAGCATCGGCGCGGGCTGCAATCCTGTCTGCATGTCGCATTGGCCCTTACGAAAACAGGATATCACCCGCCCGGCCTATCGCAGTCTGGCCCAGGGGATCGCCGCCGCCATCGACGCGGGCAGCCTACGCCCCGGACAGCGGCTCCCGCCGCATCGCGACCTGGCCTGGCAGCTGGGCGTCAGCGTCCAGACCGTCAGCCGCGCCTATGAGGAGCTGATCCGCGCCGACCTGATCTCGGGCGAGGTGGGGCGCGGCAGCTTCGTGAAATCCGGCCCGCGCGAGACGATCGAGGTGCCGTGGTTCCGCGCCCCCACCGACCGCCCGCCGATCGATCTGTCGATGATGACGCCGGTGCGCCTGCCGATCATCGCGGATGCCTGGCGCGACAGCATGATGCGGCTGGCGGACCGGCTGCCCGAATCCGCGATGCTGTCCTTTCGTCCGCGCCAGACCATGTCGCTTTATGGCGGCATGGCGGCGGCCTGGCTGGCGCGTTGCGGCATGGTGGTGCCCGCGCAGCGCATCCTGATCACCAACGGCACGACGCCCGCGATGTTCGTGGCGCTGATGACGGTGGCGCAACCGGGCGACATCATCGCGACCGAAAGCTCTACCTGCCACACGCTGAAACCCGCGGCCAAGCATCTGCACCTGCGGCTGCGCGGCATCGCCGGCGATGACCGCGGCATGGACCCGCAGGCGCTGATCGCGGCGGCGGGCGCGGCGGGCGGGCGGATGAAGGCGGTCTTTCTGCTGCCGGCGGGGGGTGGACCGCATGCCCGCATTATCGATCGCGAACGTCGCGCCGAGCTGGCCGAGGCCGCCGCCATCGCCGGGCTGATGATCCTGGAAAGCGACCCCACCGGTCCCATGCCCCTGCGCCGCCCCGCGCCCATCGCCAGCATCGCCCCGGACCGCGGTTTCTATTTCACGGGGCTGTCGAAATGCCTGTCGCCGGGGTTGCGGCTGGGTTTTCTGGCCATGCCTGAACATTGGGCAGAGGCCGTGCTGAACCGTCACCTGTCGATGAACTGGATGGCCACTCCGCTGATGGCCGAGATCGCGCAGGACTGGATCACTTCGGGGACCGCCGATGCCCTGCTGGCCGCGCAGCGGGTGGAACTGGCCGCCCGCAACCGGCTGGTCCAGCGCAGCCTTGGCCCCATGGCGCATGGCTTTCAGCACGGCCTGCACCGCTGGCTGGCGCTGCCGCCGGGCACGGACGAGGCCGCGCTGGTCGCGGCGGCGCTGGCCCGACAGGTGGCCGTGGCGCCCGGATCGGGTTTCGCGGTCCTGCCCTCGGGGCCGGCGCTGCGGATCGCGGTGGGGGGGCCGGGGATGGGCGAACTGGATCATGCCCTGCGCCAAATTTGTGCAATTCTTCCGGGCGGTTCGCCCGCAAAGGGCGCTCTGGACGGGCAGCCGGTTTGACACCCGGTGTCAGAATTGTCATGATTTAATATAGAAATTGACTTGGAAATCGCTTGGGCCGAACTCTCGGCGCAAGACAGGTCGGGCAAATCGGCCCGAATCCTGCAACTTTGAGGCAACGGGGCCGTTGGCCCGCGATTGTCCGCAACAGGAGGTACCATGACCATCAAGACATTGACGACCGCCAGCATTGCAGCCCTGGTTCTGGGAAGCGGCGCCGCCATGGCCGACACGTGGCGCTATGCCTTCGAGGAGGCCCTGGACGAGGTTCAGGGCGTCTATGCCCAGAAATTCAAGGAAGAGGTCGAGGCCAATTCCGACCACGAGGTCCAGCTGTTTCCGTTCGGCACCCTGGGTGAATCCGACAACATCATGGAACAGACCCAGTCGGGCATCCTGCAATTCGTGAACCAGTCGCCGGGCTTCACCGGGTCGCTGATCCCCGAGGCGCAGGTCTTCTTCGTGCCCTACCTGCTGCCGCAGGACCAAGAAACGCTGGCGACCTTCTTCCGCGACAGCAAGGCCATCAACGACATCTTTCCCGAGCTTTATGCCGAACAGGGTCTGGAACTGCTGAAGATGTATCCCGAGGGCGAGGTCATGCTGACCACGAAACAGCCCGTGGAAGGTCCCGACGACCTGGGCGACGTCAAGGTCCGCGTGATGACCAACCCGCTGCTGGTCGAAAGCTACAAGGCCTTCGGCGCGACGCCGACGCCGCTGCCTTGGGGCGAGGTCTATGGCGGTCTGCAGACCGGCATCATCGACGGCCAGGAGAACCCGGCCTTCTTCATCGAATCCACCCGCATGTACGAGGTGACCGACCACATCACCCGTCTTGGCCACAACAACTTCACCACCGCGCTGATGGCCAACAAGGAATTCTTCGACGGGCTGTCCGATGAGGACAAGAAGGTCGTGCAGGATGCCGCCGACACCGCCTTCGACACGATCCTGGAATACCAGCAGGGCCTGACCGAGGAATCGCTGGAGAAGATCCAGGAAGCCAAGCCCGAGATCACCGTGACGACGCTGTCGGAAGAACAGCGCGCCCCCTTCCGCGACACCGCCCAGCAGGTCGAGGAGACCTTCCTGGAAATCGGTGGTCCGCGCGCCCAGGAAATCCTGGACCAGATGAAGGCCGATCTTGAGGCTGCCGGTTCCAGCTGAGCACCGCACCGCTGGCCCGGCCCCCGTCTTGGGGGCCGGGCCTTCCATGACGACCCACGCGGTTTACCGGCAGGACAGACAGCCATGAAGGCCAAGACGACCCCCCCCGAACTGGATCCCGACGTTCTGGCCGCAGCCAAGACCACGGTCTCTGACGACGATATCGACGATTCCCTTTATGATTCAGGCCTGCCCGGACCCCTGGGTCCCATCGACGCCGCCATCGCCCGGCTGGAGGCGATCCTTCTGGCGCTTGGCGTCCTGCTGATGGCGCTGAACACGGTCGCCAATGTGGTCGGCCGCTATGTCTTCGGACAATCGCTCTATTTTTCAGAAGAGGTGAACCAGGCGCTGATCGTGCTGATCACCTTTGCAGGCATCTCCTATGCCGCGCGGCATGGCCGTCACATCCGCATGTCGGCCTTTTTCGACGCGCTGCCGCACAAGGGCCGCCGGTTCGGCATGGCGGTGATCGCGGGGCTGACCGGTGCGCTGATGCTGCTATTGGCCTGGTACGCGCTGTCCTACGTCATCACCCAGGCCGAGCGGGGCAGGGTGCTGCCCGCGCTGCAGATCCCCAATTGGTGGATCCTGGTCTGGGCCCCCTTGGGGTTTTTCCTGACCGGCATCCAATACCTGATGACGGCGCTGAAGAACGTCACCGATGACGGCGTCTGGCTGTCCACAAGCACGCGCGACGGATATTCCGACGCCTCCTCCGACGCTCTGGACGAAAAGGCGCAGGATCAATGACCGCTGCAATTCTGGGGACGATGGTCGTCCTGCTTCTGCTGGGCTTTCCGATGATGGTGCCGCTGATCATCGGATCGATGGTCGGCTTCGTTGGCCTGTTCGGCGGGCTTGGCCAGCTGGAGACGCTGGTCCAGCAGGTCATCGCGGGCATCCAGCCCGCCAGCCTGATCGCCGTGCCGATGTTCATCTTTGCCGCCGACCTGATGACGCGCGGGCAATCGGCCGAACGGCTGATCGACCTGGTCATGGCCTTTCTGGGCCACGTCAAGGGCGGGCTGGCCATTTCGACCGCGGGCGCCTGCACCATGTTCGGCGCGGTGTCGGGTTCGACCCAGGCCACGGTGGTCGCCGTCGGCGGCCCGCTGCGCCCGCGCCTGCTGAAGGCGGGCTACAGCGACAGCTTTTCGCTGGCGCTGATCATCAACGCTTCCGACATCGCCTTCCTGATCCCGCCGTCGATCGGGATGATCATCTATGGCGTGGTGTCGGGGACGTCGATTTCGGAACTGTTCATCGCGGGCATCGGGCCGGGGCTGCTGATCCTGGTGCTGTTTTCGATCTATGCCTATATCTACGCCGTCCGCCACGACGTCCCGACCGAGGAACCCGCCAGCTGGTCGGAACGCCTGCGCGCCATGCGCCGCGCGCTGTGGCCCCTGGGCTTTCCGGTCATCATCATCGGCGGCATCTATGGCGGCATCTTTTCCCCCACCGAGGCCGCTGCCGCCTGCGTCCTTTATGCCCTGGTGCTGGAGCTGGTCGTCTTTCGCGAACTGAGCATGAAGCAGCTTTACGCCACCGCCAAATCCACGGGGCTGATCACGGCGGTGGTCTTCATCCTGGTCGGCGCGGGCACGGCCTTCAGCTATGTCATCAGCTTCGCGCAGATCCCCCAGGCGATCCTGGGCGGCATCGGCATCGACGGAATGGGGCCTTACGGGGTGCTGTTCACGATCTCGATCGCCTTCTTCGTCGGCTGCATGTTCGTCGATCCCATCGTGGTCATCCTGATCCTGGTGCCGATCTTTTCGCCGGTGGTGCAATCGGTGGGGCTGGACCCGGTCCTGGTCGGCACGATCATCACCCTGCAGGTCGCCATCGGCAGCGCGACACCACCCTTCGGATGCGACATCTTCACGGCCATCGCCGTCTTCAAGCGCCCCTATCTGGAGGTCATCCGCGGCACCCCGCCCTTCATCGCGATCCTGCTGGCCGTGGCCGTCGCGCTGATCTTCTTCCCGCAGATCGCGCTGTTCCTGCGTGACCTTGCCTTTGCCCCCGGAGGTGCATGATGGTGCTGCAACGCTTCGGCCTGGTGGCGCTTGCCACAGACATGACGATCGAGGGCGACGCCGCGCGCCTGATGCCGTGGGGCACCCAGCTGCATGTGACCCGCATCGCCTTCGACAACCCCACGACCGAGGAGAACCTGCGCAACACCGGCCCGCGCCTGCGGGCGGCGGCGGATCTGCTGGTGCCGGGGGTGGACCTTGCGGCGATCGGCTTTGGCTGCACCTCGGCCTCGGCGGTTCTGGGACCGGCCATCGGTGAACTGGTGGGAAACCGCGCGCCCCTGGTGACGCCGACCTCGGCGGCGCTGCGCGGCTTTGCGGCGCTTGGCATCACGCGCCTGGCGCTGATGACCCCCTATCTGGCTGCGACAACGGACCTGGTCGGCGATTACTTCCAACAAAACGGCATCGACGTGGTGCGGCGCAGTTCGATGAACTATGCCGATGACCGCGACATGGCGGTGCTGGATGCCGACACCATCGTCCAGATGGCCGTGAACAGCGACCACCCCGACGCGCAGGCGCTGTTTATGTCCTGCACGGCGCTGCCCGCCATCGGGTTGATCGAACGGATCGAATGCGCCCTGGGCAAGCCGGTCATCACCTCGAACCAGGCGCTGTTCTGGGCGATGCTGGACCAGGCGCAGATCCCTGCGGCGGGGCCCGGCGCGCTGTTCCGCCGCCGGACGTGGTGACACGGGACATGGTGACGCTGGACGATATCATGGCCGCCCGCGACCGCATCCGCGACGATGTGCGGGTCACGCCGGTCCAGGCGTCACCCTCGCTGTCGCAGATCGCGGGCGGGCCGGTCTGGCTGAAATGCGAATACCGCCAGGCGACGGGCGCCTTCAAGCTGCGCGGGGCGACGAATGCGGTTGCGCGCGTCGGTAAGGTCGCGGGGGTCACGACGGCCTCGACCGGGAACCACGGGCGCGCGCTGGCCCATGCGGCACGGGCGCGGGGCATCCCCGCCGTCATCTGCATGTCGCGCCTTGTGCCGCAGAACAAGCTGGACGCCATCACAGAACTGGGTGCCGAAGCCCGCATCACCGGCGAGAGCCAGGACGAGGCCTTTCTGGAGGCGATCCGCCTGCAGCGCGACGAAGGCTTTGCCCTGATCCCGCCTTTCGACCATCCCGACGTCATCGCGGGGCAGGGCACGCTGGGGCTGGAGATCCTGGACCAGGTTCCTGACGCCGCCACCATCGCCATTCCCCTGTCGGGGGGCGGCCTGCTGGCCGGGGTCGCGGCGGCGGCCAAGGCGCTGCGTCCCGATATCCGCATCATTGGCATCAGCATGCAGCGCGGCGCCGCCATGGCCGCCAGCCTGGATGCCGGCCACCCGGTCGAGATCCGGGAACTGGCCACCCTGGCCGACAGCCTGGGTGGCGGCATCGGGCTGAAGAATCGTCTGACCTTTCCGATGGTCCGCGACCTGATGGACGACCTGATCCTGCTCTCCGAAGATCAGATCGCCGATGGCCTGCGCCACCTGGCCCAGGACGGCCACCGGGTCGAAGGCGCCGCCGCCGTCTGTGCGGGCGCGGTCCTGTCGGGGCGTCTGCGGGCCGATGACGGGCCGCTGGTCCTGATCCTGTCGGGCGAGAACATCGACCCCGCCCGCCACGCCGCCATCCTGCAGGAGGTGTCATGACCGAGATCCTGGTCCTGTCCGAAACGCAGCTGCGCCAGCGCATCGACCTGGACGCGGCCGTCATCGACATCGTCGAAGACGCCTTTCGCGGTCTGGCGGGCGGTCATGTCGTCATGCCCCCGGTCCTGTCCATGCACCTGCCAGACGTGAACGGAGAGGTCGACATCAAGACCGCCTATGTGCCGGGGCTGGCGGGGTTCGCGGTCAAGATATCGCCCGGCTTCTTCGACAACCCGGCGCGCGGGCTGCCGTCCACCAGCGGCATGATGGCGGTGCTGGACGCCCAGACGGGCCGCGTGCGGGCGGTGCTGCTGGATAATGGTTACCTGACCGATATCCGCACGGCGGCGGCGGGCGGCGTGGCCGCGCGTCACCTGGCGCGGGCCGATGCCAGCCGCGCCGCGATCTTTGGCGCGGGGCTGCAGGCGCGGCTGCAGCTGCGCGCGCTGCGGCTGGTGCGCCCGATCACGGATGCGGTGATCTGGGCGCGCGACCTGTCCCGCGCGCAGGCGCTGGCCGCCGAACTGGACGGCCCTGACCTGCGCGTGCGCGCCACCGCCGACCCCGCCGAGGCCGCAGCTCTGGCCGATATCGTCGTCACCACCACCCCCGCGACGCAGCCGATCTTTCGCGCCGAATGGCTGCGGCCGGGGATGCATGTGACCGCCATGGGCAGCGATCAGCCCGGCAAGACCGAACTGGACCCGCTTTGCCTGAAGCGCGCCGATCTTTATGTCGCCGACCGCGCCAGCCAGACCCGCCTGATGGGCGAGCTGCGCGCCGCGCTGGCGGCCCAGACCTTTGACGCCGATGCGCCCGTCCCCGAACTGGGACAGGTCATCGCCCAAACCCATCCCGGTCGCACCAGCCCCGACCAGATCACCATCTGCGATCTGACCGGCACCGGTGCGCAGGATACCGCGATTGCCACCCACGCGCTTGCCGCGTTTTCGAAAGACACGTGAATGCCAGAACTGCAAAGGACACCGGAACGCTTCTCGACCGCGGAATACGAGGAACGTTTGCGCAAGACCCGTGCCAGCATGGAAAAGCTGGGCCTGGACATGCTGATCGTCAGCGATCCGTCGAACATGGCGTGGCTGACCGGCTATGACGGCTGGTCCTTTTATGTCCACCAATGCGTGATCGTGGGTCCGACCGGATCGCCGATCTGGTTCGGGCGCGGCCAGGATGCCCAAGGCGCGCTGCGCACTGTCTGGATGAGTGACGATCACATCATCGGCTATCCCGACCATTACGTGCAGTCGGTCGACCGCCACCCGATGGATTACCTTTGGGCGACGCTGGCCGACAAGGGCTGGCATACCGGTTTCATCGGCGTCGAGATGGACAATTACTGGTACACCGCCAAGGCCCATCAGCGCCTGTGCGCGGGTCTGCCCGACGCGCAGATCCTGGATGCCACGGGTCTGGTCAACTGGCAGCGCGCGATCAAGACGCCCAAGGAGCTGGCCTATATGCGCAAGGCCGCGCGGATCGTGGAACGCATGCATCGCCGCATCGCCGACCGGATCGAGGTGGGCATGCGCAAATGCGACCTGGTGGCGGAAATCTATGACGCGGGGCTGCGCTATGACGAATGGTCTCAGCATGGCGGCGATTACCCGGCCATCGTGCCGCTGCTGCCATCGGGCCCCGATGCGGCTGCGCCCCACCTGACCTGGGACGACCAGCCGATGAAGCGGGACGAAGGCACCTTCTTCGAGATCGCGGGCTGTTATCAGCGATACCATGTGCCGCTGTCGCGCACGATCTTCCTGGGCACCCCGCCCCAAGAAATGCTGGACGCCGAGAAGGCTGTGCTGGAGGGGATGGATGCGGGCCTTGCCGCCGCCACCGCCGGCAACACCTGCGAGGATATCGCTAATGCCTTCTTCACGGTCCTGGACCGCTATGGCATCGTCAAGGACAACCGCACCGGATACCCGATCGGGTTGTCCTATCCGCCCGACTGGGGCGAACGCACCATGTCGCTGCGCCGCGGTGACCAGACCGAGCTGAAGCCCGGCATGACCTTCCACTTCATGACCGGCCTGTGGATGGACAATTGGGGATACGAGACGACCGAGTCCATCGTCATCACCGAACGGGAACCCGAACTGTTCTGCAACATCCCGCGCCGGATGCTGGTCAAGACATGACCCATCCCATCGTTCCGACCATCGCGCTGGACGGCATGGGCAAAAGCCACGGCTTTCTGCGCCTGCCCTACAGCCGCAACGACAGCGCATGGGGCAGCGTGATGATCCCCATCACCGTCATCGCCAATGGCGAGGGGCCCACGGCCCTGTTGACCGGGGGCAATCACGGCGACGAATACGAAGGCCCCATCGCCCTGCAGCAGCTGGCATGGGACCTGGACCCCGCCGACATCACGGGGCGCGTCATCATCGCGCCCTATATGAACTATCCGGCATTCCGGGCGGGCACGCGGGTCAGCCCCATCGACCAGGTCAACATGAACCGCGCCTTTCCCGGCGACCGAAAGGGCAGCGTCAGCCAGAAGATCGCCAGTTATTTCAACGATGTGCTGGTGCCCATGGCGGATGTCGTGCTGGATTACCATTCGGGCGGCAAGACGCTGGACTTTCTGCCCTATGCGGCGGCGCATGTGCTGGAAGACAAGGATCAGCAGGCCGCCTGCGTGGCGGGCGTTCAGGCCTTCGGTGCGCCCTATTCGATGATGATGCTGGAGATCGACGCGGTCGGCATGTTCGACACGGCGGTCGAAAGCCAGGGCAAGACCTTCGTGACGACCGAGCTGGGCGGCGGCGGTACGGCCACCGCCCGCAGCGCGCGGATCGCCATCGACGGCGCACGCAACCTGCTGCGCCACGCGGGCATCTTGGCGGGCGAGGTTCCCCAGGTGGACAGCGTCTGGCTGGACATGCCGGGGGATGACTGCTTCCACTTTGCCACCCGTGACGGGCTGATGCAGCCCTTGGCGGATCTGGGCGATGCGGTCACGGCGGGTCAGCCCATCGCGCAGATCTGGCCACCCGATCGCACCGGGGTCGAACCCCAGACCATCACCGCCAACCGCGACGGCATCATCGCAGCGCGGCATTTTCCGGGGTTGATCCAGACCGGCGATTGCGCGGCGGTGATCGCGGTGGAGGGGGCCTAGCGCCCCCTTTTGCCAAACAGCCGCGACACGATGGGCGCCAGCAGGATCACGATCAGGATCCGCAGGATGTGGTGGCTGACCACATAGGCCAGATCGGCGCCTGCGATGATGGCGATGATGACCATCTCGGCCTGGCCGCCGGGCAGGAAGGCCAGGAAGGCGTCCAGCGCGGGGGCAAGATGCATCAGGTGGATGCTTTCCAGAAAGATCAGGCTGATGATCGCCAGGATCAGCGCATAGACCAGCCCCGCCGTCACATCGACGCGCAGTTCGCGCGCGGTGATGCCCGCGTATTTCGCCCCGACCGCGATGCCGATGAAGAATTGCGCGGCCTGGATGATCTCGGCGGGGGGGCGGCTCTGGATGATGCCCGACAGCGACAGGACGGCGGTCAGGATCATCGGCCCCAGGATCGATGCGCCGAACAGACCCAGGCGTTCGCCGCCCTTCCATCCGACCAACCCCGCCACGACCATCAGCCCGATCTGCCACCAGGGCAGGGACGAGATCGGCGCGCCGGGGGGCTGGGACAGGTCCACCTGCCAGTAAAGCGTCATGATCAGCGGCGCGACGGTCACGATTACCAGAATGCGCGTCGCATGGATCAGCGACAGGGCGCGGATGTCGCCACCCGCTTCCTCGCCAAAGACCAGCATGTCCTGCAACCCGCCGGGCATGGCCGCATACCAGGCGGTCGGATGGTCAAAGCCGAAGACGAAGCGCAACAGCGGATAACCGACCAGCGCGATCACCCCGATGAAGATCGGCACCATCGCCAGCGACCCGGCGATCGCGGGCAGCCCGCCCAGCACCTGCGGGGTGATGGATGCGCCCACCGCGACCCCCAGAAAGGTCCGCATGAAGATGCCGAACTGTCCCGCGCCCTGCATGCGGGCGCCCGACAGCGCCACGATCAGGCAGCCCAGCATCGGCCCCAGCAGCCAGGGCAGCGGCAGGCCCAGCAGCAGAAACAGCGCGGCCCCCGCAAGGCCCGCGCCGAAGGTCAGGATCCGTGGTCTAGTCAAGGGTCAGCTCTTCCAGCAGGGCGGCATATTGGGCGCCGTGCATATCGCGGTCATGGACCGATCCCTGCACGACCGGGCGCGGCAGGCTGAACTTGATGACCCGCAGATCGGGGATGTCGAAGCGTTTCAGCCCGTCGACCGGCACGCCGTAAAGCGCCGCGACATCGGCGGTTTGCAGCTGCGCCGTCAGGCGGTCGAAGACATCGGCGCGGTCGCAGAAGATGTCGATGGTCACCCAGAAGGGGCCGGCATTCTTGGACCGGACTTTCAGGACAAGATCGCCAAGGGTCATGGGGTCACTTTCGTCGTGGTCAGGCGGAAGGCCGACATCGGGTCCTCCAGCGCCATCACGTGGTTCAGCGCGAATTCGTAAAGCGCGCCGCGATCGGTGGTGGCGGGGGAGAAGGGGAAGGCGAAGGTCGGCAGTTCCTCGTCGTCGGTCAGCGGGTAATGCAGGACGAAGGGGTTGATCAGCTTGCCGATCTCCGCCGCCTGCGCCTGATCGCGCGCGGTGACGATGCCCAGGACGCCCACCTCGACCGGGTTGCCCCGGCGGTTTTCCAGGGCGCCAAGGGTCGCGTCGACGCCCATCAGGCGGAACTGGATGTCATAGTCGGCCTGCGACAGATCCATGCGGTGGGCGATTTCCTTATGCAGGAAGCCCGTCAGCCGGTCCACCCAGGCTTGGGCGTTTTCGACGTAATGGGCGTCGCGCAGGACCGCCAGGATGGTCGTCTGGTATCCCGCGACGCGCGCGCCTTCCAGTTTCACGGTATAGGGCGCGGGGACCCATTTCGACCCCTCGACCCGGACGCGGCGGGCGTCCAGCGCGGTATAGCGCGCGCCGGTCACGTCCAGATATCCACCCGGTTCATGAAGGCAGAACGGGTCCGAGTTTTCGTAAAGCATATGCGCCGACACGGAATGGGGCGTGCAGAACGCCCCTTCGGCCAGCGGCTGGACGGTAAAGCCCGTATCGTCGAAATCGACCATGATCACGCCCGAGGTCGGGTTCGTGGAACACAGCGCCCCGCATTCCGCGATCTTGGCACCGTGCCAGGCCGGACCGGCGGCATCGCCGCGCGCCAGGGGCAGGGCGGCGATGGTCGCGGTGTCTGTGGTGCGCCCGGCGATGACGATATCGGCCCCAAGCGCCAGCGCCGCCTGGATCTGTTCGACGCCGGCCAGGGCCACGATGTTGGTCAGCCCGTCCAGCGCGAAATCGGGGGCGGGGGTCAGGGGGGTGACGCGGCCCGCCGCATGGGCCGCGGCCACGCGGTCGGCGGGCTGGTCGGAATAAAGCCGCACCACGGTCGGCGACTGGCCCAGTTCGGTGGCCAGTTCGGCGGTGATGTCGAACATCCAGTCCACCGTCGCATCCGTCCCGCAGGTGCCCGCGGTGCCGATGACCAGCGGAACGCCCAGTTCGGCGCGCGCCTGCATCAGGCTGCGCCATTCGGATTTCGTGGCGGCGCGGGAATATTTCGACTGGCCCGCGCCAAGGCTGAAGGGCCCACTGTCGGTGGACCCTCCGTCGATGCAGATGATGTCGGGGGCCATCGCGACACCCCGGGCAAGGGCTTCACGGTCGAAGCCCAGGCCCAGGACGCCCGAGGGCACCAGCACGCGTGTGGTCATGTCAGTCCTCGTTCAGGGTCGGATCGGTTTCGGGCATGGCCGGCTTCTTCAGCAGGCGGCGCAGGAAGATCGGCGCCACGAAACCAAGAACCGCCGCCGTCCACAAGCCGATAGCGATCGGAGAGCTGAACAGGTATTGCCAGTCGCCGTTCGACAGGACCATGGCGCGGCGCAGGTTGTCCTCCATCGCGTTGCCCAGAAGGATGCCCAGGATGACCGGAACGGTCGGCATGCCCAGCTTGCGCATGACATAGCCCAGGACCCCGAAGGCCACCATCATCAGCATGTCGAAGGACGACCCGGTCAGCGAATAGATCCCTACGAAGGCGATCATCGTCACGCCCGGCAACAGCACCCATGCGGGCACCGACAGGATGCGCACGAAGACCTTGACCATCGGCACGTTCATGATCAGCAGCACGACGTTGGCGATCAGCAGCGACGCGATCAGCGACCAGACGATTTCGGGGCGTTCGGCGAACAGCAGCGGACCGGGCGTGATGTTCAGCGTCAGCAGCAGCGCCAGCAGCACGGCCGTGGTGCCCGAACCCGGCACGCCAAGCGTCAGCATCGGGACCAGCGCACCGCCGGCGGCGGCGTTGTTGCCGGCCTCGGGGGCGGCGACGCCCTTGGGGTTGCCGCGGCCGAAGCTGGCCTTGTCCTTGGCCACGGATTTTTCCGCCATATAGGCCAGGAAGGACCCCAGCGATGCCCCGGCACCCGGCAGGACGCCCGCGACAAAGCCGATGCCCGTGCCGCGCAGCATCGCACCCGATGTCTGGCGCAGCATCCGCCAAGGCACCAGGATCTTGCCCAGCTTGACGCCGATGGCGCTGTCGCGGCCATGGCTTTCGATGAAGTGGAAGATCTCGGCCACGGCGAACAGGCCGACGATTGCCACCAGGAAATCGACGCCGTCCATCAGGTGCAGTTCACCGAAGGTGAAGCGCGGCATGCCGGTCGTCTTGTCCATGCCGATCATGGCGATGCCCAGGCCGATGGCCGCCGACATGGCCGCCTTGGCCTGGTTCGACGATCCGATGCCGCCAAGCGTGCAGAAGGCCAGCATGTACAGCGCGAAATATTCCGCCGGGCCGAACTGATAGGCGACGCGCGCCAGATAGGGCGCAAAGATCATCAGGCCGATCGTCGCCAGCAACGCACCCACGAAGGATGCGACGCCCGACACGACCAGCGCCTCGGCGGCCTTGCCTTGGCGCGCCATGGGATAGCCGTCCAGCGTGGTCATCATGGCCGGTTCGTCGCCGGGGATGTTCAGCAGGATCGAACTGATCCGCCCGCCATACATGGCCCCGTAATAGACCGAGGTCAGCAGCACCAGCGCCGACACCGCGTCCAGCCCCATGGAGAACGAGATCGGGATCAGCAGCGCCACGCCGTTCGACGGCCCAAGGCCCGGCAGCGCGCCGATGATGGTGCCGACGAAACAGCCGATGACGGCCAGCATCAGCGTATAGGGGGTCAGGGCGATGGACATTCCCATCGCCAGATTTGCAAGAGTATCCATGATTTCAGAACCCCATTCCGGCCGGCAGGGCCTTCAGGCCCAGTCCCAGCAACACGCGGAACAACAAGAACAATCCGATCGACAGGCCCAGCCCCGCCAGCACCGAACGCCGCGGGTTGCCGCCGATCTGCCAGCTGAGCACGCCCGCCGCGATGGCGGTCGGGATCAGAAAGCCCAGGGGCGTGATCGCATAGGCATAGCCCGCCAGGACCGCCAGCGCCAAGGCCAGCTGGCCGATCATCGGACCCGCGGGCCATTCCTCGTCGGGGTCGGGGCGCAGGACCATCACCAGGGCCGAGATCATCACCACGCCCCCGACCAGATAGGGAAACAGGCGCGGACCGACCGGATCGGACATGAAGCTGGTCTGGATGCCGCGGGCGTTGAGGATATACCCCAACGCCACGACCATCATGAACGCTCCGAAGATGCGGTCACCCTTGATCATTGCAGAATCCCGATCTCTTTCGACACGTCCTGGATCTCGGCGATGTTCTCATCGATGAAGGTTTCGAAATCGGCGCCCAGGATCGTATAGGGGGCCAGGCCGTTTTCGGTCATCACCGTCTGCCACTGTTCGGATTCGGCGACCTTGCCCAGCATGTCGACCCATTTCTGGTAATCTTCGTCGCTGATGTCCTTGGGGACATAGATGCCGCGCCAGTTCATGGCGACGATGTCGACGCCCTGTTCCTTGGCGGTGGGGACGTCCTCGAAGCCCTCGACGCGTTCTTCCGACAGGACGGCCACGGGGCGCACGTCGCCCGACTTGATGAAGCCGGTGATTTCCGACATGTCTCCGGTCATCGCCTGCGCAAAGCCGCCCACCGTCTGGGTGATGGCATCCGCGCCGCCGTCCAGGCCGATATATTTGATCGCCTTGGCATCGTCGAACCCGGCCTTGTCCAGCGTCATCAGCACCTTGAGGTGATCAAAGCCGCCCACGGCCGATCCGCCCGCGAAGGCCACCTTCGAGGGGTCTTCCTTCACCGCGTCGATCAGGTCGGTCAGGTTCTGATAGGGGCTGTCCTTGGCCACGACGATCACGCCGGGATCGCCACCGATCGAACCGACCCACCGCACTTGGTCCGCGGTCGCGCCGGCAAAGGCGTTCTGCGCCAGGCGCGTCGTGGTGGCCGAGGATGCCGCCACGAAGACCGCGGGGTCGTCGCTGCGCTTGCTGACGACCTGGGTGAAGGCCACGCCGCCGCCGGCGCCGGCCAGGTTCGTGACCTGCACCATGTTCGGCACCAGTCCCAGTTCGGTCATGATCCGGCCGATCTGGCGGCAGGTGAAGTCCCAGCCACCGCCGGGGTTGGCGGGGGCGATGCATTCCTCGGCCATGGCCGGGGCTGCGACGGTCATCAGCAATGCGGCGGTTGCCGCACGGGTCCAATTTTTCATGCTGTCCTCCCAGACTGGCCCGCCTGCTTTGGGGCGGGCTTGCGGGGCACAGGTTTTGCTGAAAAGCTGACACGAACCTGTCACCATCTGCCCGAAAGTTGTGCCAATGCGTTTTCTTCTGGTCGAAGACAGCGAGGAACTTGCCGATGCCGTCGCCTCGCGCCTGCGGCTGGAGGGGCATGGCGTGGATCATGCGGCGACGCTTTCGGATGCCGGACATTTTCTGGGAACCGCGCCTTATGACATGATCTTGCTGGACATATCGCTGCCCGATGGTGACGGGCGCGATTTCCTGGTGCGCGAAAGGGCGGCGCGGCGGGACACGCCGGTGATCATGATGACGGCCTCGGCCTCGGTCAGCGACCGGGTGATGACGCTGGATCAGGGTGCCGACGATTACATCACCAAGCCCTTCGATTTCGCAGAATTGCAGGCGCGCTGCCGGGCGGTGCTGCGCCGTCGCGACGGCGCGATCGACAGTCGCCGCCATTTCGCGGGCTTCGTCTTCGACCAGCTGGCCGCGACCCTGACCATCGGGGACGAGGTCCGAGAGCTGCGCGCCCGCGAACTGCGCCTGCTGGAGATCCTGCTGTCGCGCCCCGGCCAGGCCTATTCCAAGGCGCATCTGATCGACCGGCTGTTTTCATTCGACGAAGAGGTCAGCGACAACGCGATCGAGGTCTATGTGGGACGGTTGCGCAAGAAGCTGGACGGATCGGGCGCGCGGCTGGAAACGCTGCGCGGCGTCGGCTATCGCCTGATCCCGGAATGATGCGCGGGTTGCTGGACCCGACCCGGATCGTGTCGCTGCGGCGGCGGCTGGTCTGGCAGTTCCTGCTGTTGTCGGCGGTGCTGGTGCTGGGACTGTTCCTGGTTGTGGGCTGGGTGGCCGACCGCGCGTCGCGCGCGTCGCAGGATGCGGTGCTGGGCGCAGCCGTCACCGCCATCACCGAAGGCATCCGCAGCGTCGACGAGGGGCTGGAGCTGGACCTGCCCTATGCGACCTTTTCCATGCTGGGGGCGATGGGGGATGAACGCATCTTCTATCTGCTGACGGTCGCGGGGCAGGGCGTCACCGGATACGAGGATCTGCCCCCACCACCCAGTCCCCCCACCGACATGACCCCGGTCTTCTATGGCGCCGATTATCGCGGGGCGCGGCTGCGGCTGGCCTCGGTGGGTCGGATGATGCTGATCCAGAACCGCCTGCAGCCGGTGACCGTCACCCTGGGCCAGACGCGGCTGGGGCAGGCGGCCATCGCGCGGGACACGGCGCGCAGCGCGGCCTGGGCCGCCTTGGGCTTCATGCTGCTGGCGCTGCCCGTGGCGCTGTTGGCGGCGCAGGCGGTGCTGCAGCCGATCCGCACGCTGGCAGATGTGATGGGGCGGCGCGGCCCGCGCGATCTGCGCCCCGTGCGCCACGCCACCCCGCGCGAGCTGACGCCGCTGTTGCGGGCGCTGAACGGGCTGATCGCGCGCCTGCGCGCCGCGCTGGAACTGGCCGAGACCTTCATCTTCGAGGCCGCCCACCGCATCCGCACGCCTTTGTCGCTGGTCCGCGCCGAGGCCGAGCTGGCGCTGGCCGAAACCAGCGACGAGGCGACGCGCATCCGCCTGCGCCGCATGGTCCGCGCCATCGGCGAAAGCAGCCGGTCGGCGAACCAGATCCTGGACCATGCCATGGTGATGTACCGCACCGACCAATATGCCGCCGCCCGGGTCGATCTGGCGGCGCTGGCCCATGACGGTCTGCGCGCCATCGGTCCCATCGCCGAGATGCGCGACATCCGCGTCACCCATGACATCGCCCCCTGCCTGATCGACGGCGACGAACGGATGCTGGAAATCGCCTTGCGCAATCTGCTGGACAACGCCATCAAATATGCCGCCCCCGAGGGTCATGTCGATCTGACCCTGACCTGTGCGCAAGGGCAGGCCTGCCTGATCGTCAGCGATGACGGGCGCGGCCTGTCCGACGACCCCGCTCAGCTGATCGGGCGGTTCCGGCGGGGCGGCAACGTGGGGGATACCGGCGGATCGGGCCTGGGGCTGACCATCGTGACCGAGGTCGCCCATGCCCATCGCGGGCGATTTCAGCTGAAGCCCGGTCAAAGGGGGGGAACATGCGCCTTGCTGCATTTGCCATCGGCCTGATCGGGCTGGCGCTGTCCGTTCCGGGCCAAGCCGCCGCGTGGCAGCCCGAGGCCGAACGCATCTTCGGGTCGCCCGACGCCCCCGCCATCCAGGTCCTGTCGGTGACCGACCTGGCGGCCTTTTCGCCCGTGCTGCAGGATTACGTAAACCGTCATCCGGACCGCAGCATCCGTTATGTGCAGGCGTCCTCGACGCAGGTCTATACCGCCATTCATGACGAAGGCGCCCAGTTCGACCTGGTCATCTCCTCGGCGATGGATCTGCAGATGAAGCTGGCCAATGACGGGCTGGCGGCGTCGGTTCCGCTGTCGGTGGCGGGGCTGCCCGATTGGGCGCGCTGGCGCGATCAGCTGTGGGGCATCGCGTTGGAGCCGGTGGTGACGTTGGCCTCGCGGCAGGCCCTGGGGGATCTGCCGGTGCCGAAGACGCGGCGCGACCTGATCGCGCTGCTGCGCGAGAACCCCGACCGCTTCCGCGGCAAGGTCGCGGCCTATGACCCGCTGGTCTCGGGGGTGGGCTATTTCCTGATCGCGCAGGACGACCAGGTCTCCGACGGGTTCTGGCGCCTGGCCGAGGTGATGGGCCGCCTGAACGCGCGGCTGTTCTGCTGTTCGGGCCAGATGATCACCGAATTGCGCGAAGGGCGCATCGCCATCGCCTATAACGTGGTGGCCAGCTATGCGGCGCGGTTCCGGCCCGACGACCCCGACCTGGTGCAGCTGGCCTTCGAGGATTACACCTTCGCCATTATCCGATCCGCCCTTGTGCCGGTGAACGCCCCCGATCCCGAAGGGGCGCGGGACCTGCTGGGCTATCTGCTGTCGGACCCGGCGCAGCGGCTGATCGCGGACAGCGCGGGCGTGGCGCTGATGGCGGGAACGGGGCCCGCGCCGGTGCCGCAGCTGCGCCCGATCCGGCTGGATGCGGGGCTTTTGGTCTATGACGACCGGCTGCGGCGGGCGGGGCTGCTGTCGGAATGGCGGGCGGCGTTGATCCAGCCCTAGGTGGCGGCGTCGATCAGCCGCGCCAGGCCCTGCGGGTCGGACAGGAAGGCCGAATGGCCCCAGGGGCGGTGATGGACGTGATCGACGCCCGCGCGGTCGATCATGGCCCGTTGCAGCGCGGGCGGGATCGCACGGTCGCGGTCGCAGATGACATAATGGCGGGGGATCTGCCGCCGCACCGCCAGCCGGTCGCGCATCGGCCCGACAGGCTGCGGGCGCAGAGCCACGACAGGCGCATCGGCGCAATCGTGATACATCATCCGCCGCGCGTCATCCGGGGGCAGGATCAGCCGCCCCGCATCGTCGCGCGGCCAGTGGCGCGGCGGTGCAGGCAGCAGGCGGTCCAGCGTCGCCAGGCTGTCCCCCGCCAACGGCAGATAGGAACACAGATGCATCAGCAGGCGGGCGGGGGTGGTCATCGCCTCGGCCACAATGCCGCCCATGGAATGGCCGACGACCAGGGGGCGGTCCATGGCGGGCAGGGCCGCGGCGCAATCGGCCAGGGTGGTGTCCGGGGCATCGGGCAGGTCGGGACAGGCGACGCGATGCCCCATCGTGCGCAGCGCCGCCGCCGTCGCGTTCCAGCACCAGCCGCCATGCCATGCCCCGTGGATCAGAAGGATATCCGCCATGACGGCAAGCCTTGCCCGCCGCGCCCTGCGCATGCAAGGGCTTGACCGGGGGGCGGGGCCGGCCCTGAATGGGCGCGCTTTGGGGGGATGCCATGATCGACAAGCTGGAGATGTTCCTGGCGGTGGCCAAGGAATGCCATTTCGGACGGGCGGCGCAATCCCTGGGGATCACGCAGCCGACGCTGTCGGCGGGGATCAAGCAGCTGGAGGAACAGCTGGGCGTGCTGCTGATCTTTCGCGGATCGCGCTATGGCGGGCTGACGCCCGAGGGTCAGGCCGCGCTGGTCTGGGCGCGCCGCATCGTGGGTGACACCCGCCAGCTGCGCGACGAGATGCGCGCCACCCGCCACGGGCTGTCGGGCCAGCTGCGCATCGCCGTGGTGCCGACCGCGCTGACCTGGGCCGCGCGGATCGCGGCGCGGTTCGGGGATGCCCATCCCAAGGTGGGCTTTACCATCCTGTCGCGCGCCTCGACCGAGATCCTGAAGATGATCGACGACCTGCAGGTGGATGCGGGCATCAGCTATCTGGACAATGAACCCTTGGGCAAGGTCAGCGCCGTGCCGCTCTACGAGGAACGCTATGTCCTGATCGCCCCGGCGGGGCATCCGCTGGCGCAGGCGGGGGTCGTGGCCTGGTCGGCGCTGGACGGGCATCGCCTGTGCCTGCTGACGCCCGACATGCAGAACCGTCGCATCATCAACCGCCGCCTGGCGGATGCGGGCGTGACGCCGATGGCGACGGTCGAATCCAATTCGACCGTGGTGCTGGTGTCGCAGGTGCTGGCGGGGGGCTGGTTGACGATCCTGCCGCAGGATCTGGCCAGCTTTCTGACCGAAGGCAAGCCGCTGTCGCTGGTCCGGCTGGAAGGGCCCGCCACCGGCCATGCCGTGGGCCTGATCGCACCGTGGCGCGAACCCCACACCCCCGTGCTGGAGGCGCTGCTGACCGAAGCGCGGCGAATGGGTAGCGATAGATGATTTCTATCGATTGACGGATCAGCGATATTGATTTGCCATGGATCAGGGTGTCTGGTGACGGTCCAGACCCTTGAAAGGCCAGCCATGCTTGACCAGGCGCCAGCCCCCGACGATATCCGCGACCTTGTATCCCCCCTGCTGACGCTGGAGGGACCGTTGCTGCCGATGCTGCATGCGATCCAGGCCGAATGGGGCCATGTGCCGCAGGCGGCGGTGCCGGTTCTGGCCGATCTGCTGAACCTTGGCGCGGCCGAGGTGCATGGGGTCATCAGCTTCTATCACGATTTCCGCGACCATCCCGCCGGACGCCACATTCTGAAGATCTGCCGGGCCGAGGCTTGCCAGTCGGTCGGCGGCGAGGCGATGGCGCAGCGGATGCTGGACCGTCTGGGCGTCGACTGGCATGGCACGACCCGCGATGGCGGCGTCACGGTCGAGCCGGTCTATTGCCTGGGCATGTGCGCCTGCGGGCCTGCCGTGATGCTGGATGGACGCGTGATCGGGCGCATCGACGATGCACGCCTGGACCGTCTGATGACGCAGGTGGGCGCATGAGGATCTGGGTTCCCATGGACAGCGCCGCCAAGGCGTTGGGTGCAGACGAGGTCGCCGATGCCATCGCCGCGCAGGTCGGCCCCGATGTGCGCATCATCCGCAACGGCTCGCGCGGCATGGTCTGGCTGGAGCCGCTGGTCGAGATCGACCGCGGCGACGGGCGCGTGGCCTATGGTCCCGTGACGCCCGACGATGTCGCGGCGCTGCTGGACGGGACGCTGGAAAGCCTGGGCCGGGTCGAGGATATTCCCTTCTTCGCCCGCCAGACGCGGCTGACCTTTGCGCGCTGCGGGGTGATCGACCCGCTGGATCTGGACGATTACGCGGCCCATGGCGGTCTGGTGGGCCTGCGCCGCGCCATCGGCATGGACAGCGCCGCCATCGTGGCCGAGGTCACCGCCAGCGGGCTGCGCGGGCGTGGCGGGGCGGGCTTTCCGACGGGCATCAAGTGGAAGACCGTGGCCGAGGCGGTCGCGGACCAGAAATACATCGTCTGCAATGCCGATGAAGGCGACAGCGGCACCTTTGCCGACCGGATGATCATGGAGGGCGACCCCTTCACCCTGATCGAAGGCATGGCCATCGCGGGACTGGGGGTCGGGGCCACGCGCGGCTATGTCTATCTGCGCAGCGAATATCCGGACGCGATCCGTGTGATGGAGGCCGCGGTCCGGATCGCCCGTCAGCGCGGCATGCTGGGCGCGGATGTGTTGGGGTCGGGGCGGTCCTTCGACATGGAAATCCGCACCGGCGCCGGCGCCTATGTCTGCGGCGAGGAGACCAGCCTGCTGAACAGCCTAGAGGGCAAGCGCGGCACGGTGCGGGCAAAACCTCCGCTGCCGGCGCTGGAGGGGTTTCTGGGCAAGCCCACGGTCGTGAACAACGTGATCAGCCTGGCCACCGTGCCGGTGATCCTTGAGAAGGGCGCCCAGCATTACGCCGATTTCGGCTTGGGTCGGTCGCGTGGCACGGTGACATTGCAGATCGCCGGAAATGTCGCGCGGGGCGGGTTGTTCGAGACCGCCTTCGGCATGTCCCTGGGCGAGGTCGTGAACAAGATCGGCGGCGGCACGCGGTCGGGACGGCCTGTCAAAGCCGTGCAGGTGGGCGGACCCTTGGGTGCCTATATGCCTGTGTCGAAATTCGACACGCCGATGGGGTACGAGGATTTCGACGCCGCGGGCGGGCTGATCGGGCATGCCGGGCTGGTCGTCTTTGACGACACGGCCGACATGCTGCGGATGGCGCGTTTCGCCATGGAGTTCTGCGCCGTCGAATCCTGCGGGAAATGCACGCCCTGTCGGATCGGCGCGGTGCGGGGCGTGGAAACCATCGACCGCATCGCCGCGGGTGACGCAGGCGCCGCCGACCTGTTGACCGATCTGTGCGAGACGATGAAGGACGGGTCGCTGTGCGCCTTGGGCGGCTTTACGCCCTATCCGGTCATGTCCGCGCTGACGCAATTTCCAGACGATTTCGCCACCCGGAGGGAGGCCGCCGAATGAAAGACTTCATCATCCCCCAATTCGCCCCCGGCGACGAACGCGACATGGGCACGCCCGCGCGCCACGGCCCGCCGGTCACCCTGACCATCGACGGGGCGCAGGTGACGGTCCCCGAGGGCACGTCGGTGATGCGCGCGGCCATGATGGTCGAGGTGCAGATCCCCAAGCTGTGCGCCAGCGACAACATGGAAGCCTTCGGGTCCTGCCGCCTGTGCGTGGTCGAGATCGAGGGTCGGCGCGGCACGCCCGCCAGCTGCACCACGCCGGTGACCGAAGGAATGGTCGTCCACACCCAGTCCGAAAAGGTTCGTCGCATCCGGCGCGGGGTGATGGAGCTGTATGTCAGCGACCACCCGCTGGATTGTCTGACCTGCGCGGCCAATGGCGACTGCGAATTGCAGGACGCGGCGGGGCAGGTGGGGCTGCGCGACGTGCGCTATACCCCCGGCCAGAACCATTTCGACGCCTCGGGCACGGGGGCGCGCAGCCAGGCCGAGGCGCGGGCGCGCGGCGGGCAGGACAACCCGCTGTTCATCCCCAAGGACGACAGCAACCCCTATTTCACCTATGATCCCAGCAAATGCATCGTCTGTTCGCGCTGCGTGCGGGCCTGCGACGAGGTGCAGGGGACCTTCGCGCTGACCATCGAAGGGCGGGGTTTCGACAGCCGCGTCAGCGCCGGGACCGCGGCGGACAGTTTCCTGACCAGCGATTGCGTCAGCTGTGGCGCCTGCGTGCAGGCCTGCCCGACGGCGACGTTGCAGGAAAAATCGGTGGCGGCGCTGGGAACGCCCACGCGCTCGGTCATCACCACCTGCGCCTATTGCGGCGTCGGTTGCAGCTTCAAGGCCGAGATGAACGGCGACACGCTGGTCCGCATGACGCCGTGGAAGAACGGCAAGGCGAACCGCGGCCACAGCTGCGTCAAGGGGCGCTTTGCCTATGGCTATGCCGCCCATAAGGACCGCATCCTGTCGCCGATGATCCGCGACAGCATCGACGAACCCTGGCGCGAGGTCGCCTGGGACGAGGCGCTGGCCTTTGCCGCGGGTCGCATGCGCGGCATCCAGCAACGCCACGGACGGCGGTCGGTCGGGGTCATCACCTCGAGCCGCTGCACGAACGAGGAGACCTATCTGGTCCAGAAGCTGACCCGCGCGGTCTTTGGCAACAACAATACCGATACCTGCGCGCGGGTGTGTCATTCCCCCACGGGATACGGGCTGGGCAAGACCTTCGGCACGTCGGCCGGGACGCAGGATTTCGATTCTGTCGAACACACGGACGTGGTGCTGATCATCGGCGCGAACCCCACCGACGGGCATCCGGTCTTTGCCAGCCGCCTGAAGAAGCGCCTGCGCCAGGGGGCCAAGCTGATCGTCGTCGATCCGCGCCGCACCGACATCGTGCGCAGCCCCCATGTCGAGGCCGCCTATCACCTGCCGCTGCGTCCCGGCACCAATGTCGCCGTGATCAGCGCCATGGCCCATGTGATCGTGACCGAAGGGCTGATGGACGAGGCCTATATCCGCGACCGCTGCGACTGGGACGAGTTCCAGCATTATGCCGAATTCATCACCGACCCCCGCCACGCCCCCGAGGCGACCGAGGCGCTGACCGGCGTTCCGGCCGCAGACCTTCGCGCCGCCGCACGGCTCTTTGCGACGGGCGGCAATGGCGCGATCTATTACGGGCTGGGCGTGACGGAACACAGCCAGGGGTCGACCACGGTCATGTCCATCGCCAACCTGGCGATGCTGACCGGCAATATCGGTCGGCCCGGCGTGGGCGTGAACCCGCTGCGCGGTCAGAACAATGTGCAGGGCGCCTGCGACATGGGGTCCTTCCCGCACGAGCTGCCGGGATATCGCCACGTCAAGCTGCCCGATGTGCGCGCGATCTTCGAGCAGGCCTGGGGGGTCGCGATCGACCCCGAGCCCGGCCTGCGCATCCCCAACATGCTGGATGCCGCGGTCGAGGGGACGTTCAAGGGGCTTTACTGTCAGGGTGAGGACATCCTGCAGTCGGACCCGGACACCCATCACGTCGCGGCAGGTCTCAAAGCGATGGAATGCGTGATCGTCCACGACCTGTTCCTGAACGAGACGGCAAATTATGCCCATGTCTTCCTGCCGGGATCGTCGTTTCTGGAAAAGGATGGCACCTTCACCAATGCCGAACGCCGCATCAACCGCGTGCGCCGCGTCATGGCCCCCCGCAACGGGTATGAGGATTGGCAGATCACCCAGATGCTGGCCAATGCCCTGACCGAGGGAACGGAGGGCGCCAAATGGCATTACACCCATCCCAGCCAGATCATGGACGAGATCGCCGCGACCACGCCCAGCTTTGCCGGCGTCAGCTATGAGCGGCTGGAGGAGCTGGGGTCGGTGCAATGGCCCTGCAACGAGGCGCATCCCGAAGGGACGCCCCTGATGCATGTCGACGGCTTCATGTCGGGCAAGGGGCATTTCATCATCACCGAATACGTGGCCACCGACGAACGCACCGGGCCGCGTTTCCCGCTGCTGCTGACCACCGGGCGCATCCTGTCGCAATACAATGTCGGCGCCCAGACCCGGCGGACCGAGAACAGCATCTGGCACGATCAGGACGTCCTGGAGATCCATCCCCATGACGCCGAACTTCGCGGCATCAATGACGGCGACTGGGTGCGGCTGGCCAGCCGGGCGGGGGAGACCACGCTGATGGTCACGCTGACCGACCGGGTGGCGCCGGGGGTGGTCTACACCACCTTCCATCATCCGGCGACGCAGGCTAACGTGGTGACCACCGATTTTTCGGACTGGGCGACCAATTGCCCGGAATACAAGGTCACCGCCGTGCAGGTCAGCGCCTCGAACGGTCCGTCGGACTGGCAGGAGCGTTATGCCGAACAGTCCGAACGGTCACGGCGGATCCTGTCAGCCGCGGAGTAAGCCATGCCCCTGCCATCCCCCGTCCATCCCGTGAACGCCACGCATCACCGTTCCGGCAGCGCCACGCCGGTGCGGCGGATGCTGGCCGAGGAGACGCCGGTGGCGATGGTCTATGGCGGCACGACCCAGGCCGTGATGATGGCATCGCCCGCCGACCTGGAGGATTTCGCGGTCGGGTTTTCCCTGACCGAGGGGATCGTGACGGAGGCCGCGCAGATCGCGTCGATCGAGGTCATGGATCATCCGCGCGGGGTCGAGGCGCAGATGTGGCTGAGCGAGGACCGGGCCGAGGCGCTGGCCGCGCGGCGGCGCTTCATGGCGGGGCCGGTCGGGTGCGGGCTGTGCGGGATCGACAGCCTGGATCAGGCCACGCGGGGCTTGCCCGACCTGTCGGGCGTCGGGCCGGTGCTGGATGCGGCCCAGGTGGCGCAGGCGACCGATCTGTTGCGCGACTGGCAGCCCCTGCATGACCAGACCCGCGCCGTTCACGCGGCGGGGTTCCTGGTGCCGGGGCAGGGCATCGTCCTGGCACGCGAGGATGTGGGCCGCCACAACGCGCTGGACAAGCTGATCGGTGCGATGGCGCGGCAGGGCATCGATGCGGGGCAGGGTGCCTTTGTCCTGACCAGTCGCGTCAGCGTCGAGATGGTGCAGAAATGCGCCATCGCGGGGGCGGGCCTGCTGATTGCCGTGTCGGCGCCCACGGCCCATGCGCTGCGACTGGCCCAAGACGCCGGCATCACCGTCGCCGCCTTTGCGCGCGGCGAGGGCTTTGACCTGTTTTCCCACCCCGAACGGCTGAATGCCAAGGTATCCGATGTCGCCTGAAAAGATGGTCATGATGGCCAACCAGATCGCAACCTTCTTTGACAGCCAGCCCGGGGATTCCGCCGACAGGATCGCCGCGCATCTGAAGGATTACTGGGAACCGCGGATGCGGGCGCAGCTGCTGACCTATCTGGAAACAGGCGGTGGCGGGTTGAAGCCGTCGGTGCTGGCGGCGGCCGAACGACTTTAGCGGCAGGATGCAACCCTTGCCCGCCATCCGGTGTTGCGCTGGAGAATGGTGAACCAACGGGCCCGGGGACAGGCATTACATGCAGCAGAATTCGGACGTTTTCGACCTTGCCTCGGCAAAGGTCTGCGTGGTCATGAACCGCAGTTCGGGCAAGAAGAAGCATCAGGCCCTGACCGACAAGCTGCAGTCGCAGCTGGCCCCGGCCTGCGGCAGTTTCCAGCTGCGCCAAAGCCGCAAGGGATCGCAATTGCCGGCGCTGGCGCGCCAGGTCGCGACCGAAGGGTTCGATCTGGTGATCGCGGCGGGCGGTGACGGCACGCAATCGGCGGTGGCAGGCGCATTGGCGGGAACCGACACGGTGATGGGCGTGCTGCCCGGCGGGACCTTCAACTATTTCGCCCGCGATCTGGGCGTGGGCGAGGAGATCGACGCTGCGCTTGAGACCTTGCTGGACGGGCGGGTCGATGCCACCGACGTGGGCGACATCAACGACCTGATCTTTCTGAACAATGTCAGTCTTGGCGCCTATCCGCAGATCCTGAAGACCCGCGAAGGGATCTACAAGCGCTGGGGGCGGTCGCGGATCGCGGCCTATTGGTCGGTGCTGGTGGCGCTGCGTCGTCTGCGCCGCCCGATGCAGCTGATCGCCGAGGTCGACGGGCAGGAGCGTGAATATACCAGCGCCTTGGTCTTTGTCGCCCGCAGCGCCTATCAACTGGACAGTTTCGGGCTGGAGGGGGCCGATGGCATCCGCGAGGGCAAGTTCGCCGTGCTGATCGCCAAGGCCCGCCAGCCCCTGCCGCTGATGCGGTCCGCCTTGCGTCTGGCCATGGGGCACAGCGCCAAGGACAGCGATTTCGACCTGATCGTGACGGACCGGTTGCAGATGCGCACCCCCAAGAAACGTCAGTTGGTGGCGCATGACGGGGAAAAGACCGTGTTGCACAGCCCCTTCGACATGAAGGTGCGACATGGCGCACTGAAGGTGCTGTTGCCTGCGGACGGAAGCAACAAGACCGACGATGCGCGGGGGCGTTCGTGACCCGCATCCTGCATCTGACCGACCTGCATTTCGGATTTCACCGCAGCGAACTGATCGGCCCCCTGCTGAGCCGGATCGAGGCGTTGCGGCCCGATCTGGTGGTGGTGTCGGGCGACATCACCCATCGCGGCCTGCCAGCGCAGATGCAGCTGGCGCAGGATTTCCTGGGGCGGATCACCGCGCCGGTGATGCTGATGCCGGGCAATCACGACGTTCCACTGCTGAACCCCATCGCGCGGCTGTTCTGGCCGTTTTCGGGGTTCCGCGACCATTTCGGGCCCGATCTGACGCCGACGGCGCGGGTGGGGCAGGCGCAGGTCTTTGCACTGAACAGTGCCGATCCCTATTCCTGGCAGCGGGGCAAGATCCGGCGCGGAGAGATCGGGCGGGTGATCGGCGGGCTGGACCCGTCGGCCACCAATATCGTGGCGCTGCACCATCCCATGGAGCAGCTGCCCGGCATCGACAAGCAGCCCGCGCGCCGTGCCGACGAGGCGATGGGTCGCCTGCAGGCGGCGGGCGTCCATGTCGTCCTCAGCGGGCATCTGCATCGCTGGGCGGTGGACAAGGTGCTGGCGACCGGTCGCTGGCCGCAGATCCTGCAGGTGCAGGGCGGCACCGCGCTTTGCGCGCGGCTGAGCGACATGAAGAACGAGTTCGCGTTGCTGACCGTCGACGGGACCGAACTGCATGTCGAACATCACGTCGCGCCGATGGGTGTGAATGCCTTCGAGGAGCCGGTGATCAGCACCTATAGCCGGGCAAACGGCTCCTGGCGGCGCGTTTAAGCGTTGAGTTTCCCGGCAAACGCGCTTATAGCGGGCGCAGTCAAACGGGCGACATGGTCAGAACAGGCCGCTTACAGACGGGTCGGGTGTCAAGCCTCGACCCTTTGTCGTTGTCCGGACCGACATCATAAAGACCGGCGGAGCCAACCGTCAGGCCAGTAAAACACACATAAAGGATACTGAACACGCATGTGCGCTAAAGCGACTATGGAGGAGTTCGAGGCCCTTCTGAACGAAAGCCTCGAGATCGACACCCCGGACGAAGGTTCGGTTGTCAAAGGCCGTGTGATCGCCATCGAGGCAGGTCAGGCCATCATCGACGTCGGCTACAAGATGGAAGGCCGCGTCGATCTGAAAGAATTCGCGAACCCCGGTGAAGACGCCAACCTGAGCGTCGGCGACGAAGTCGAGGTCTATCTGGACCGCGTCGAGAACGCCCGTGGCGAAGCCAGCATCAGCCGTGAGAAGGCCCGCCGCGAGGAAGCCTGGGATCGTCTGGAAAAAGCCTATGGCGACGAAGAGCGTGTCGAAGGCGCCATCTTCGGCCGCGTCAAGGGCGGCTTCACGGTCGATCTGGGCGGCGCCGTCGCCTTCCTTCCCGGTTCGCAGGTCGATGTCCGCCCCGTGCGCGACGCCGGTCCGCTGATGGGTCTGAAGCAGCCCTTCCAGATCCTGAAGATGGATCGCCGCCGCGGCAACATCGTCGTGTCGCGTCGTGCCATCCTGGAAGAATCGCGTGCCGAACAGCGCGCCGAAGTCATCGCCAACCTGACCGAAGGTCAGACGGTCGACGGCGTGGTCAAGAACATCACCGAATACGGCGCCTTCGTCGATCTGGGCGGTGTTGACGGCCTGCTGCACGTCACCGACATGGCATGGCGTCGCGTCAACCACCCGTCCGAGATCCTGGCGATCGGCGAGACCGTCAAGGTCCAGGTCATCAAGATCAACAAGGACAGCCACCGCATCAGCCTGGGCATGAAGCAGCTGCAGGCCGATCCGTGGGATACGGTTGCCGACAAGTTCCCGATCGAGTCGGTCCACCAGGGCCGCGTGACCAACATCACCGATTACGGCGCCTTCGTGGAGCTGGAAGCCGGTGTCGAAGGCCTGGTCCACGTTTCGGAAATGAGCTGGACCAAGAAGAACGTCCATCCGGGCAAGATCGTCTCGACCAGCCAAGAAGTCGAAGTGATGGTGCTGGAGATCGACGAAGCCAAGCGTCGCGTTTCGCTGGGTCTGAAGCAGACCATGCGCAACCCGTGGGAAGTCTTTGCCGAAACCCACCCGACCGGCACCGTCATCGAAGGCGAAGTCAAGAACATCACCGAATTCGGTCTGTTCGTGGGTCTGGACGGCGACATCGACGGCATGGTTCACCTGTCGGACATCAGCTGGGATGCACGCGGCGAGGACGCGATCCAGGACTTCCGCAAGGGCGACGTCGTCAAGGCCGTCGTTCAGGACGTGGACGTCGAGAAGGAGCGTATCTCGCTGTCGATCAAGTCGCTTGAGAACGAAGGCATGGCGGAAGCCGTGGACGGCGTGAAGCGCGGCTCGATCATCACCGCCGAGATCACCGCGATCGAAGAGGGTGGCATCGAGGTCGAGTATAACGGCGTCAAGTCGTTCATCCGCCGCAGCGATCTGGCCCGTGACCGCCAGGACCAGCGCCCCGAGCGCTTCCAGGTCGGTGACAAGGTCGACGCGCGCGTGACCAATGTCGACACCAAGACCCGCCGTCTGGGCCTGTCGATCAAGGCACGCGAGATCGCCGAAGAAAAAGAAGCGATCGACCAGTATGGCAGCTCGGATTCGGGCGCGTCGCTGGGCGACATTCTTGGCGCGGCGCTGGGCAGCAAGAACTGATCCAGCCCAAAGGCCAAGCCACTGCCCGTCCCGGTTCTGCCGGGGCGGGCTTTTTTTTGCCCGATACGCATGCGCCCCGTCCAAGCGCCTTGCGCGAAACGGATAAAGCTGACAACGCTATGAAACCAGTGACTTCTGTGTCGCGTTGAGCGGGCTGACGGGGGCGATTACCCCCATTGAGCTGTTCCCGTCGCCAAGCGGCGTGAAGAACGCATCTATTTGGGGGAAGGCATGATCCGTTCCGAGCTGATCCAGATGATCTCTGACGAGAATCCGCATTTGTTCCGTCGCGATGTCGAGCGCATCGTCAACACCGTGTTCGAGGAAGTCATCGACGCCATGGCGCGTGGCGACCGGGTGGAACTGCGCGGTTTCGGCGCGTTTTCGGTCAAGCAGCGCGACAGCCGCGTCGGGCGCAATCCCCGGACCGGCGAGGCCGTGGAGGTCGAGGAAAAGCACGTCCCCTTCTTCAAGACCGGCAAGCTGTTGCGTGACAGGTTGAACGGCGACGCGTGAGCGTCGTAAAAGGGATCAAGCCTGGTGAGACCGGGCGGGACATATTCAAGGGACACCGCCCATGCGCTTCATCCGTCTGATCTTCGTGGCCTTCCTGGCATTGGTTCTGGTGGCCGTTGCCTTGGCGAACAGGCAGGTCGTCACGCTGTCGCTGTTCCCTGCCAATCTGGGGCAGTTTCTTGGGGGGACATGGTCGGTGGCGGTGCCGCTGTTCCTGGTCATCTTTGTCGCCTTCGCGCTTGGCATGCTGGCCGGCCTGATCTGGGAATGGATGCGTGAAGCCAAGATCCGCAAGACCGCCCGTCAGCGGAGCCGGAAGGTCGAGCAGCTGGAGAACGAGGTCGGGCAGCTGCGCGAAAACCATGCCGCGCCGCGCGACGACGTGCTGGCGATCCTTGAGCAGCCTTCGGTCAAGAGCCGCCCTGCAACCGGGCATGCCCAATTGCCCGCGGCGCGCTGAGCGGTGGCCGATGTCAAGATCTGCGGGCTGAGCAAGCCCGCGCATGTCCATGCAGCCGCCGAGGCCGGGGCGCGTTTTGTGGGGTTCGTATTTTTTGCCAGATCGCCGCGCGCCGTGACGGCGGATGAAGCGGCGCAACTGTCGCAGCTGGTCCCGATGGGCGTCGCGCAGGTCGGGTTGTTCGTGAACCCGGACGATGCGCTGCTGCAGCAGGTTCTGGCAAAGGTGCCGTTGGACATCATTCAGCTGCACGGGTCCGAGACGCCGGATCGGGTCACCGAGGTCAAGGAGCTGACGGGTTTGCCGGTGATGAAGGCGGTCGGCATCAGTGGGCCGGAGGATCTTCAGGCGCTGACGGATTACGGGCTGGTGGCCGATATGCTGCTGGTCGATGCCAAGCCGCCGAAAGGGGCCGATCTGCCCGGTGGCAATGGTCTGGCCTTTGACTGGCGGTTGCTGGTCGGGCGGCATTGGCTGCGCCCCTGGATGCTGGCGGGTGGTCTGACGCCCGAGAATGTGGCCGAGGCGGTACGGCTGACCGGGGCGCCGGTGGTCGATGTCAGCTCGGGCGTTGAATCGTCGCCGGGCGCGAAGGAATCGGGATTGATTTCCGCGTTTGTTGCGGCCGCGGCGGGTGATGTTGCGGGTTGACATGCGTGATGTTGCGTGGCGTTCGCCGGGGGTGTTGCGTGGTCAGGGCGTTGGAAAGACAAGGAAATCCTTCGGCGTGATGTAACCCGTGGTTTAGCGATTGACTTTGCGAACGGCCCAGGGTAGAACATTTACATGCTGGGAGAGATGGGCAAGCGGCCAAGGGAAACCTTGGGCCGCTTTTTTCGTCTTTCGGCTCGTGCGGACAGGACACGAGGCGGGACAGTTTGCATGAACGATATGGAATGGCGCGGGGGCACGACCTCCGAAGGACCTTTCGTGGCCGGATCTGTGCCTGAGAAGGCGGAGCTGCGGTTTCCCGAAATTGCCCCCGACGAGGACGAGATCACCGTCCTGAGGTGGCTGTTCTGGGATTACGTCAAGGACCTTCGGGGGCATCAGGCCGAGCTTGTGTCGGCCAAGGCCGGGGATCTTGACCCGGCCAGGCTGAAGAAGGCCATGGACACCGCAAAGACCGCCCGTGAGGCGGTCCAGCTGCTGATGGCGGAAAGGAACAAGGTTGACAAACTTCGCAGAGAGATCGCGGGCGGGGTCGCCGAAGGCTGCCTTGACCTTGACGCGGCACGAGATGAGATCGGGCGCCGCCTGGCTTGCCTCCGCCGGGCCGGAGGAGGTTGAGGCCTTCCTGGGCGGGCTGTCGGAAAACGCCTTGGGCAGCCTGCCGTGGCTGTTCGAATTCTGGGCCCTGCCGCACCAGTTGCCCCCCGAGGGCGACTGGAAAAGCTGGGTCATCATGGGGGGACGCGGCGCGGGCAAGACCCGCGCCGGGTCGGAATGGGTGCGCCAGATGGTCGAGGGACCGACCGTCGATGCGCCGGGGCAATGTCATCGGGCGGCGCTGGTCGGGGAAACCTTCGACCAGGTCCGCGAGGTGATGGTCTTTGGCGAAAGCGGCATCCTGGCCTGTTCGCCCCCCGATCGCCGTCCGGTCTGGGAGGCCGGGCGGCGCAGGTTGGTCTGGGCCAACGGGGCGACGGCGACGGTCTATTCGGCGCATGAACCCGAAGCGTTGCGCGGCCCCCAGTTCGACGCGGCCTGGGTCGATGAGCTGGCCAAGTGGAAGAAGGCCGAGGATGTCTGGGACATGCTGCAATTCGCGCTGCGGCTTGGGGCGCATCCGCAGCAGGTGATCACGACGACGCCGCGCAATGTCGGGGTGTTGAAGCGGATCCTGGGCAATGCCTCGACGGTGGTGACCCATGCGCCGACAGATGCGAACCGCGCCTATCTGGCCGAGAGCTTCCTGGCCGAGGTTCAGAGCCGTTATGGCGGGACGCGGTTGGGGCGGCAGGAGCTGGACGGGGTGCTGCTGGACGATATCGAAGGCGCGCTGTGGACGACGGCGGTGCTGGAAAGCGCGCGGGTGGATCAGCTGCCCAAGCTGGACCGCGTTGTCGTGGCGGTCGATCCGTCCGTGACGAATGGCCGGGCCAGCGACGAATGCGGGATCGTCGTCGCCGGCGTTGTCATGGAGGGCGAGCCGCGCGACTGGCGGGCCTATGTGCTGGAGGATGCCAGCGTGCGGGGCGGGCCGTCGGACTGGGCGCGGGCCGCGATTGCTGCGATGGACCGGCACGGGGCCGAGCGTCTGGTCGCCGAAGTCAACCAGGGTGGCGACATGGTCGAGAGCGTGATCCGGCAGATCGATCCGCTGGTGCCCTTCAAGGCGTTGCGGGCGTCACGCGGGAAGGGTTTGCGGGCCGAGCCTGTCGCCGCGCTTTATGAGCAGGGGCGGATCAGGCATGCGCGGCAGGGCGGTCTGGGACGGCTGGAGGACCAGATGTGCCAGATGACCGTGCGCGGCTTTGAGGGGCGTGGCAGCCCCGACAGGCTGGATGCCATGGTCTGGGCCATGCACGAGCTGATGATCGAGCCGGCCGCGAATTGGCGACGTCCGCAGATGCGGCGGCTTTAGCGGGCAGGGCGGGGGCATGGCCCCCAGGGAAATTGGACAACGAAGAAGGGGCTGACCTGCGGGTCGGCCCTTTTTCATGTCAGATGACGGAGGCGAAGATGGCGTTTCGGATGTTTTCACGGGAGGGCAAGCCCCAATCCGTGCCTGAGAGGAAGGCGAGTGCCACGGGCCGGGTCGTGGCCTTTGCCAGCGGCGGCGGGCGGACGGTCTGGTCGGCGCGCGACACGGGCAGCCTGACACGCGGCGGCTTTGTCGGAAATCCGGTGGGGTTCCGTTCGGTCAAGCTGATTGCCGAAGCGGCGGCGGCGGTGCCGTTGATCTGCGCCAACCGAGATCAGCGTTTCGAGATGCATCCGGTGATCGATCTGCTGCGCCGTCCCAATCCGGGGCAGGGTCGGGCCGAGCTGTTGGAGGCCTTGTTCGGGCAGATGCTGTTGTCGGGCAACGGATATCTGGAGGCGGTGGGTCTGACCGAGGCGGGCCTGCCCGAGGAGCTGCACGTGCTGCGCGCGGACCGGATGACCATCGTGCCGGGGGCGGATGGCTGGCCCGTCGCCTATGAATATGCGGTGGGGGGGCGCAAGCACCGGTTCGACATGACGGGCAGCCCCGATCCGATCTGCCACATCAAGAGCTTCCATCCCGTCGACGACCATTACGGATTGTCGCCCATGCAAGCGGCGGCGGTGGCCTTTGACGTGCATAACAGCGCCTCGGCCTGGTCGAAGGCATTGCTGGACAATGCGGCGCGGCCAAGCGGGGCGATCATCTACAAGGGGATGGACGGGCAGGGCACGCTGAGCGCCGATCAATATGATCGCCTGGTGGGCGAGATCGAGATGAACCACCAGGGCGCACGCAATGCGGGCCGGCCCATGTTGCTGGAGGGGGGCTTGGATTGGCGCCCGATGGGTTTCAGCCCCAGTGACATGGAGTTCCACGAGACGAAGCTGTCGGCGGCGCGGGAAATCGCCCTGGCCTTCGGCGTGCCGCCGATGCTGTTGGGGATTCCGGGCGATGCGACCTATGCCAATTATGCCGAGGCGCATCGGGCGTTCTATCGCCTGACGGTGCTGCCGCTGGCGACGCGGGTGACCGCCTCGGTCGCGTGGTGGCTGTCCGAGCATCTGGGCGAGGAGATCGAGCTGCGACCCGACCCCGACCAGATCCCGGCCCTGGCCGAGGATCGCAACCAGCAATGGGCGCGGATCGCGGCGGCGGATTTCCTGACGGATGCGGAAAAGCGCGCGCTGTTGGGCCTGCCCCCGATGGATGGGGGCTGAGAGGATGGAGGGCTCGCGTTTCGTCAAGGACGGTCTGTGGCAGGACCAGCGGATCGACGCGCAGGAACGGATCATGGCGCTGCAATTCGGGCAGGTCGAACGTCGGCTGGAGCGGATCGAGGCCATGATCGAAGGGCTGGAACGGCGCCTGTGGATGACCGTCTATGGCGTCGTTGCCGTGATCCTGACGCAGGCCGTCCAGGGGATACTGGATTATGCACCAAGAGGAGGCTGAAGGATGGTTCCGGGACTGGAAGTGAAATTCGCGGGCGGCGCGCCCGTGCTGTCCGACGGACAGGTGATCGAAGGCTATGCCAGCCTGTTCGGCCTGACCGACCAGGGCGGCGACGCGGTCGCGAAGGGGGCTTTCACGGCGTCCCTGGCGCGGCTGGCGGGCAAGGGGGACAAGGTGCGGATGCTGTGGCAGCACGATCCGACCCGCCCCATCGGTGTCTGGGACGAGATCCGCGAGGATGACGCGGGCCTGTGGGTCAAGGGCCGGCTGCTGCCCGAGGTGGCGCAGGCCCGCGAGGCGGCGGCGCTGATCCAGGCGGGGGCGATCGACGGGCTGTCGATCGGCTATCGCACCATCCGCGCCGAGCGCAGCCAGAAGGGCGCGCGCATCCTGACCGAGGTCGAGCTGTGGGAGGTGTCGCTGGTGACTTTCCCGATGCTGCCCGAGGCCAAGGTGGGGCGCAAGGACGCCGACGATCTGCGCGAGGTCGCAGCATTGTTCACGGCCGCGACGCAGGCGCTGCGCGGCTGACAGGTTTCAGGGATGCGCCCATGTCGCGCGTCCCGTTCAGGTTCGGACCAAGACCCCGATGCGGGTGGGTCCAGCAACAGGGGCGGTCGCCCCGATCATCGTGACGAGGAGAAGACCATGACCGAGGTGAAAGCCGCGGGCGGCGGCGACATGCCTGCCGATCTGCGCGGGGCCATGATGGGGTTCGTCAACGAACTCAAGGGCTTTCGCGAAGACATTCAGACCAAACTCAATGCACAGGAACACCGTATGACCATGATCGATCGCAAGACTGCACTGCGTGGCCGCGCCCCCCTTTCCGCAACCGCCGAGGTCGAAGTGCCGCATCAGAAGGCGTTCAACGCCTATCTGCGCAGCGGTGACGATGACGGCCTGCGCGGCCTGGTCATCGAGGAGAAGGGCCTGACCGTCGCCAGCGATGGCGGGTTCCTGGCGGCGCCGACCGTTGCCGCGTCTGTTCAGCAGGTGCTGCAGGGCGGTGCATCGCTGCGTCGTCTGGCCAATGTCGTGACCATCGAGAGCGCGGCCTATGAGGTGCTGGTCGACAAGGGCGACATGGGTGCGGGCTGGGCCACGGAAGCGGCGGCGGTCGAAGGCGCCGCGGGCGGGATCGAGCGGATCTCGATCCCGGTCCACGAGCTGTCCGCCATGCCCAAGGCCAGCCAGCGTCTGCTGGATGACGCGGCGTTCGATGTCGAGGGTTGGCTGGCGGAACGTATTGCCGACAAGTTTGCCCGTTCGGAAGCCGCGGCCTTTGTCGCCGGCGATGGCGTCGACAAGCCGCGCGGCTTTCTGGCCTATCCCACGGCGCTGAATGCGGCCGCGACGGACGGCCAGATCGGGACGGTGCTGACCGGAAAGTCGGCCGATTTCGCGCTGACCAACCAGGCCGATTGCCTGATCGACCTGATCTATGCGCTTGGTGCGAAATACCGTGCGAATGCGTCCTTCGTGATGAATTCGAAGACGGCCGCGCGCATCCGCAAGATGAAGGATGCCGATGGCCGCTTCCTGTGGAGCGATGCGCTGAGCGTCGGCCAGGTGCCGCAGCTGCTGGGCTATCCGGTGCTGATCAGCGAGGACATGCCCGACATCGCCGCCAACTCGAAGTCGGTGGCCTTCGGTGATTTCCACGCTGCCTATACCATCGTGGAGCGTCCCGACCTGCGCGTCCTGCGCGACCCCTTCAGCGCCAAGCCGCATGTCCTGTTCTATGCCACCAAGCGCGTCGGCGGCGGCGTGACCGATTTCCGCGCCGTCAAGCTGCTGCAGTTCACCTGATCCCCTTGCGGGACAGGTGAGGGGAAGGGGGCGCGCGCGTCGCCGGTCATACCGGTGAAGCAACTGTCCGCGCGTGCTGATGGCTGGCGTGCGGGCGCGTCCCCTTTCTTTCGTGAACCTGGACAAGACGGATCATCCCCCGGCCTGGGGGATGTGTCCTGGTGGATATGTGCGGACGGCAGGACGGGAGGTTCGCAAGATGATGCTGATAGAGGAAACGGCGCCAGCGGCGGAGGCGCTGCCGGTGGCGGCGCTGCGCGGGCATTTGAGGCTTGCCTCGGGCTTTGACGGGCCGGACGATGCCGCCGAGACGGCGGCGCTGACCGGATTTCTGCGCGCCGCGATCGCCACGATCGAGGCGCGGACGGGCAAGGTGCTGCTGAAGCGGCGCTTTCGGATGCAGCTGGACGATTGGCGCGACAGGCTGGGCCAGTCTCTGCCCTTGGCGCCGGTGCATTCGGTCGACAAGATCGAGATCGACGATGGGAACGGCACGATCACCGCGCTGTCTCCGGAAGGGTGGCGGCTGGTGCCGGACGGGCAGAGGCCGGTCATCCTGCCCACGGGGGTCGTGCTGCCGCATGTGCCGCGCCGGGGCAGCGTCACCGTCAGCTTCATCGCGGGCTTTGGCGATGCCTGGTCGCAGGTGCCTGCCGATCTGGCACAGGCGGTGATCCTGCTGGCGGCGCGGTATTATGACGACCGCAGTCAGGACGGCCTTCGCCAGGCACTGCCGTTCGGGGTCAGCGCGCTGATCGAGAAATGGCGGGCGGTGCGCACATTGGCCGGGCGCGGCCATCAGGGGTGGCGCTGATGGCGGTGCCGGATCTGAGAACGCAACTGACGCTTGAGCAGCCCGACCGGGTTGCGGACGGTCTTGGCGGGCATGTTGCGACGTGGCGGCAGCTTGGGGTGATTTGGGCGCAGATGGATGCCGGTTCCGGCCGCGAGGACGGCGCCATCAGCGCGGTGCGCTGGCGCATCACGGTGCGGGCGGCCCCCGTCGGCAACCCTCGGCGGCCCAAGGCGGGGCAGCGGTTTCGCCAAGGCGAACGGTTGTTCCTGATCGAAGCAGTCGCCGAGCGCGATCCGCAAGGCGCCTTCCTGACCTGCCACGCTCGAGAGGAGAATCCAACATGAGTTATGGTGCGGGCGTCGCCCTTCAGGCGGCGGTCTATCAGCAGCTTCGCAGCCACCCGGCCCTGGCCGACCTGATCGGCGATGCGATCTTCGATGCAATGCCCGTCGAGGCGCCGAGCGGCGTCCATGTGTCGCTGGGGACCGAGGATGCGCGCGACGCCAGCGATACCTCGGCGCGCGGATCGCGGCATGATTTCGTCATCTCGGTGATGTCGGGCAGCGATGGTGCGGGCTTTGGTGCCGTCAAGGCGGCGGCGGTGGCCGTGGCCGATGCGCTTGAGGATGTTCCCCTGCAGCTGTCGCGGGGGCGGCTTGCAGGTTTGTGGTTTTTGCGCGCTTCGGCGCGTCGAGTGAAAAATGGTGCCGCCCGGCGGGTCGATCTGACCTTTCGCGCGCGCATCGATCTGATCTGAGGAGACAGGATCATGGCAGTACAGAATGGACGCGATCTTCTGATCAAGATGGACATGTTGGGTGACGGATCGTTCGAGACTGTGGCGGGCCTGCGTGCCACGCGCCTGTCCTTCAACGCCGAAACCATCGACGTGACCAGCATGGAGAGCGAGGGAGGCTGGCGCGAGTTGCTGGGGGGTGCGGGCGTGCGCAGCGCCTCGGTTTCCGGTTCGGGCGTGTTTCGCGACGAGGCCAGCGACGGTCGGGCGCGGCAGGTCTTCTTCGACGGCGAACTGCCGCAGTTCCAGATCATCATTCCGGATTTCGGCCAGGTGTCCGGCCCGTTCCAGATCACATCGCTGGAATATGCAGGAACCCATGACGGCGAGGCCACCTATGAGATCTCGATGGCGTCGGCGGGCGTGTTGCAGTTCGAGGCGATGTGATGGCCAATCCGATGCGAGGCGAGGTGGAGATCGTGCTGGATGGCCAGCCCCACATCGCACGTCTGACCCTTGGCGCGCTGGCCCAGCTTGAAGCCAGGCTGGCGGAGGGCAGCCTGGCCGACCTGGTCAGACGTCTTGAGGAAGGGCGCTTTTCAAGTGGTGACATCGTGGCGGTGCTGGTGGCAGGGCTGCGCGGCGGCGGATGGGGCGGCAGTGCCGAGGATCTGCTGGAACAGCAGATCGAGGGCGGACCGCTGGCCGGAGCCCGCGCCGCCGCCCAATTGATCGCCCTAGCGTTTCGGGACGTCACATGATGGCCGGTTCGACGCTGGATTGGCCGGGGCTGATGCGCGCCGGAATGCGCGATCTGAGGCTGATGCCGGACCAGTTCTGGCAGCTGACGCCGGCCGAGTTGGCCCTGATGCTGGGCGTCGAACCCGCTCCTGCCCGCATGACGCGCGATCGCCTGGCGGATCTGCTGATGAAATTTCCCGACACGCCCGGCAAGGCGGGCGTGTCGGCGCAACCGGATGGGGTGGCTGATGGCGCTGAATGACGATGTCGGGTCTTCGTTGGACCTGCTGGAGGAGGATCTGGGCCGCAACGCCCAGATGACCAGCGAATTTGAAAAGGAACTGGGCCGCCTGCGCCAGTCGATGCTGTTCACCTCGCGCGAGGTGACGACATTGTCTTCGGGACTTGAACGCGGGCTGGGACGGGCCATCGATGGATTGGTGCTGGACGGTGGCAAGCTGTCGGACGCGCTGAAAACGGTGGGCCAGTCTTTGGCAGACACCGTCTATTCCATTGCGATGAAACCGGTCGAAACCGCGCTGGCGGGTTCGCTGGCTGGTGGCGTGGCGTCGATCATGGGGAATGGCAGCTTTGGCCAGGCCATCACGCCCTTTGCCAAGGGGGGAGCCTTTTCCCAAGGCCGAGCCACGGCGGTCGGTGGGATAGCCAGCGCGCCCACCGCGTTTCCCATGCGGGGCGGCACCGGCCTGATGGGCGAGGCTGGTCCCGAGGCGATCATGCCCCTGCAGCGCGGCGCCGATGGCAAACTGGGGGTCGCCGCAGCGGGCAGAGGAGGTGGAGTCAACGTGACGTTCAACATCCAGACGCCCGACGTCGCGGGCTTCAAGCGGAGCCAGTCGCAGATCGCCGCCCAGATGTCGCGCGTCCTTGCACGCGGCGACCGCAACAGCTGAAACGAGGTAGCATCATGGCATTTCATGAGGTGAGATTTCCTGCGGGCCTGTCCTTCGGCGCCATCGGCGGCCCGGAAAGGCGGACCGAGATCGTGTCCATGGCCAATGGTTTCGAGCAGCGCAATACGCCCTGGGTCCATGCCCGCCGTCGCTTCGACGCGGGCATGGGCCTGCGGTCCCTGGACGATCTGAGTGCCGTCATCGCGTTCTTTGAAGCGCGCGCAGGTCAGTTGCACGGGTTTCGCTGGAAGGATTGGACGGATCACAAAAGCTGCCTTCCCTCGGTTGCGCCCGTGTTCAGTGATCAGGTCATTGCCACGGGTGATGGGCAGACCCGCAGGTTCCAGCTGACGAAAGAGTATCGATCGGGCGACACGGTCTATCGAAGGCTGATCACCAAGCCGGTGCTGAACACGGTCCGTGCAGGCATCGGTGGCGTCGAGGTCTTCATCGGGACCAATTATGAGGTTGATCATGCCTCTGGCATCATCACCTTCGGTGCGGCACCCGAGACCGGAGCGGAAATTACGGCTGGGTATGAATTTGACCTGCCGGTGCGGTTCGATACGGACCGGATCGCGGTTTCGGTCGCGTCGTTCCAGGCGGGACAGGTCCCCGACATTCCGGTGATCGAGGTGCGGCTATGACCACGACGACAATCGCGCGGGCCTGGTCCGTCCGACGCAGCGACGGCATGACCCTTGGGTTTACGGACCATGACGCGCCATTGGCCTTTGGCGGCATAACCTATCGCCCGGATATGGGGTTGACCGCGCAGGCCATCGCGCAGGCCACCGGACTTGGGGTGGACAACACCGAGGTTTCGGGCGCGCTGGACGATGATGCGATCACCGAACGTGATCTGATGGCGGGTCGTTGGGACGACGCGCAATTGCAGATGTGGAATGTGGACTGGTCCGATCTGACGCAACGGACCTTGGTCTTCAAGGGGACCCTGGGCGAAGTGACGCGCGTCAACGGTGCATTCCGGGCCGAACTGCGCGGCTTGGCCGACCGGTTGAACGCTCCTCAGGGCCGGGTCTTCCACCCCCGCTGCGCGGCGCGTCTTGGCGACGGTGCCTGCAAGGTAGATCTGAACAGCGAGGTGATGGCTGTGCAGTTGACGGTGGCCGAGGTCAAGGATGCGCGGATCTTCACGTTCAAGGATTTCCCGCGCTTTGCCGGAGACTGGTTCGAACATGGCCGGCTGTTGATCCTGGACGGATCAGCCGAGGGACTGCACGGCATCGTCAAAAACGATACCGCGCATGAGGACGGCAGCCGGACGATCGAATTGTGGTCGGCTCTTTCTGTTCCTCCCGGGCCGGGTGATGGGCTTAGGCTGATTGCGGGATGCAACAAGGCCGCTGCGACCTGCAGGCTGAAGTTCAACAATTTCCTGAACTTTCGCGGATTTCCGCATCTGCCTCCCGAGGATTGGCTGATGGCGCCGCAGGCGGGTGCGCGCCATGGATGAGGCGATCGTCGCGGCGGCGCGCGAATGGCTGGGCACGCCCTATGTCCATCAGGCCAGCGTCAAGGGATGCGGCGCGGACTGCCTGGGCTTGATCCGGGGTGTGTGGCGTCAGCTTCATGGGACCGAGCCCGAAGCGACCCCAGCCTACACCGCAGATTGGGCCGAATGCGGACAGACCGAGGTATTGCACGACGCGGCGATGCGTCATCTGGTGCCAGTCGCACCCCGGGATGACTGGCGGATCGGTCAGGTCCTGCTTTTTCGCATGCGTCAGGGTGCCATCGCGAAGCATCTGGGCATCCTGTCCGTCGCAGGAGCCGAGGCGCGCTTTCTGCACGCCTATACTTATCACGGGGTGATCGAAAGCCCGCTGACACGGCCCTGGCAGTCTAGGGTCGCCGCGCGCTTCCGCTTTCCCTGAGCATTTCCATCAAAGGAGGCCCTTATGGCCACGATTGTCCTGTCAGCGGTCGGTGCATCGCTTGGCGCGGGTTTTGGCGGTGCCGTTCTTGGGCTGTCGGGTGCAGTTCTGGGCCGCGCGGCCGGTGCCTTGGCCGGTCGCGTCATCGATCAACGTTTGTTGGGCGGAGGGTCCAAGGCCGTCGAGACCGGGCGCATCGACCGTCTGCGCATACAGACCGCAGGAGAGGGCATTGCGATCCCGCGGGTCTGGGGCCAGATGCGTCTTCCCGGTCATGTCATCTGGGCCTCGCCGTTGGAGGAGGTCACGCGTTCGGAGGGCGGTGGCGGCAAGGGCGCACCCAAGCCGCAGGTCACGCAGATCAGCTATCGACTATCGCTGGCATTGGCGTTGTGCGAGGGACCCATCCTCAGCGTCGGGCGGGTCTGGGCCGATGGCGAAGAGATTGCCGCCGACGATCTGAACATGCGTGTCTATGGCGGTGACGAAGGCCAGATGCCCGACCCGGTCATCGCCGCCCATGAAGGCGATGAGGCACCTGCCTATCGCGGCGTCGCCTATGTGGTGCTGGAGAACCTGTCCCTGGAACGCTGGGGCAACCGCATGCCACAGCTGAGCTTTGAGGTGACATGTCCGGCGCGTGACGGATCGGGCCTGTGCCGGGACGTGCGGGCTGTCGCGCTGATTCCCGGGACGGGGGAATACTCGCTGGCGACGACGCCTGTTTCAACCGGCGAAGATCTGGGAGAGAGCCGCAGCTTCAACGTGAATACGCCGATGGGGGGGACCGATTTCTCGGCTTCACTGGATGTCTTGGGTCGTGAACTTCCGAATGTGGGTTCGGTGTCCATGGTCGTATCCTGGTTTGGCAGCGATCTGCGGATCGGACATTGCACGGTCCAGCCAAAGGTCGAGTTCAGGGAAGTCGATGGCGACGAGATGCCGTGGCACGCAGGCGGCATTGGTCGCGCGGCCGCGCAGGAGGTCGCGCGCAAGGAAGGACGCCCCATCTATGGCGGGACGCCCGCCGACCGGGCCGTGATCGAAGGACTGCGGGCGCTGTCTGCGACGGGACGAAAGGCGATCTTTTATCCTTTCATTCTGATGGAGCAACTTGCCGGCAACAACTTGCCGGATCCCTATGGCGATGGCGAACAGCCGGTCATGCCATGGCGTGGCCGCGTGACCACCAGCGTTGCCCCGGGCCTGCCGGGTACTTCGGACATGACCCAGGCTGCTGTCGACGAAGTGGCGCAATTCTTTGGCCAGGCAAAGAGCGACGATTTTCACCGCCTTGGTGACAGCGTCATCTATGTCGGCCCCGAGGAATGGTCCTATCGCCGTTTCATCCTGCATTATGCGCATCTGTGCGCGGTTGCCGGAACTACCGACGCCTTCCTGATCGGGTCCGAGATGGTTGCCATGACCCGCATCCGGGGACCCCAGAACAGCTACCCAGCCGTCGAGGCGCTGCGTCGGTTGGCGGCCGATGTTCGGGTAGTCCTGGGCCCGGGTGTCAAGATTGGCTATGCGTCGGACTGGTCCGAATATTTCGGACATCATCCGGGCGATGGCGAGCTGTTCTTTCATCTGGACCCGCTTTGGGCCGACCCGAATATCGACTTCATCGGCATCGACAATTACATGCCGTTGTCGGATTGGCGCGATGGCGACGATCACCTGGATGCGCATTGGGGGCGGATCGACAATATCGACTATCTCAAGGCGAATGTCGCGGGTGGCGAGGGCTATGATTGGTTCTATGCGAGCGATGCAGACCGTGATGCGCAGATCAGGACGCCGATCACCGATGGCACTTATGACGAGCCTTGGGTTTGGCGTTACAAGGATCTGGCGGGATGGTGGCAGAACCTGCACTATGACCGTCCGCAGGGTGTGCGACAGCGGCAGGCCACGGCATGGGTGCCGGGGTCCAAACCGATCTGGTTCACCGAACTGGGCTGCGCAGCGCTGAACAAGGCGACAAATCAGCCCAACAAGTTCCTAGATGCCATGAGCTCGGAGAGCATGCTGCCGCATTATTCGAACGGGGTGCGCGACGATGCGATACAGGCGGCCTATGTCGAAGCATCGATGGGGTTCTGGAATGATCCAGCCAACAATCCGCGCAATTCCGACGGCATGGCGATGCTGGATACCAACAGGGCGCATGTCTGGTGCTGGGATGCGCGACCTTATCCGGCATTCCCGGGGCGGGACGATCTGTGGTCCGACGGCCCGGCCTGGGATCGGGGGCACTGGCTGAATGGTCGTGCAGGCGCTGTCACCCTGCGGGCGGTGGTTCGCGACCTGTGTCGCCTTGCTGGTGTTCAGGATGTCGACGTCAGCGAGATTTCGGGCGTGGTCCGGGGTTATGTCCTGCAAGGCAGCGAATCCGCCCGCGCCGCGCTGCAGCCCCTGATGCTGGCCCATGGCTTCGATGTGATCGAGCGGGATGGCAAACTGAAATTCATCGCGCGCGACGGACTTGCGAAGGCACGGGTCGGTGCCGATGAACTTGCCATTGCGGATGACATTTCGGGATTTGAGACGACGCGCCTGGCCGATAGCGCCATGACGGGCCGGATCAGGCTGAGCCACGTTGCGGCTGGCGGAGACTATTCGGTGGCGACTGCGGAATCCACCTTGGCGGATGATGCCCGGCAAGCTGTTTCCGATAGCGAATTCGCCATGTCCCTGACCCGACCCGAAGGTCAGGCCATAGCAGATCGCTGGATCGCCGAGGCCGAGGTGGCGCGGGATACCGCGCGCTTTGCCCTGCCGCCGTCAATGGCGGATTTGGGTCCGGGCGACGTGATCCTGTCCAGCATACCCGGCCAAGAGGTCCTGCGCTGGCGCATCGACCGCGTTGAACGGGCAGGGGCGATGACTGTCGATGCGGTGCGGGTCGACCTTGGGATCTACTCCCCGCGTCTGCGCTATCAGGAGCAGGGGGGGATTGGTCGCTACTCGCCACCGACACCGGTGCATCCCATCTTTCTGGATCTGCCGCTGTTGCGCGGAGACGAGGTCCCGCATGCACCCCATCTGGCGGTTGCGGCTTATCCTTGGCCCGGGACGGTCGCAGCCTATGCCTCGGTCGATGACGAAGGCGGGTTCGATACCAACCTGCTGCTTGATCGCCGTTCGCTGATCGGGCGGACATTGACACCCTTGGCGCGGGCGCGTCCGGGCGTCATCGACAGGGGGGCGCCGCTGCAGCTTCGGTTGACCAACGATCCGCTTTGGTCCGTGACCGAACGCGCGCTGCTGTCGGGGGCGAATGCGCTGGCGATCGGTGACGGCACGATCGACGGATGGGAGGTCATGCAATTCGCCAAGGCAGAGCTGATTGCCCCCAATATCTGGCAGATCAGCAAGCGGCTCCGGGGGCAGGCGGGTACCGACGCGATCATGCCCGATATCTGGCCCGCGGGAAGCCTGGTGGTTCTTTTGGACGGTTCGCCCAAACAGGTCGATCTGCCCCCTTCTACGCGTGGACAAGAGCGTTTCTGGCGGATCGGGCCGGCGCTTCGCAGTCCGGATGATGCCAGCTATCGCAGTCTTGCAACGGTCGCGCCGGGTGTCGGCCTGCGCCCCTATTCGCCATGCCATCTTCGGATGGAGGGGCGGCACCTGTCATGGATCAGGCGTGGCCGGGTTGAGAGTGATGGATGGGATGGTTCGGACATCCCTCTGGGCGAGGAAACCGAGAGCTATCTTCTGCAACTTGAGCAGGAGGGGCGTCTTTTCTTCGAGACGCAGACATCCAGCCCGCATCTGACATTGCCGGATCTGGCATGGGTCCAGATCAAGCCTGGACGGCTCACCGTCCGGGTCTGCCAGTTGTCGCGCACCTTCGGTCGCGGCCCTTTTGCAAGGAGAGATTTCGATGTCCAATGAAACCGCGCGTCTTCAGATGCCGCTGCTGCAACCGGCCCAGGCCCAGAAACACGTGACCGTCAACGAGGCGCTGATGCGGCTCGACGGTCTGGTGAACATGGTTCTGCAAAGCACGTCGGTCGCCATCCCGCCCGAGGTCTCGGTGGACGGCCAGTGCTGGGGCGTGCCGCAGAGCCCATTGGGGGACTGGGCGGGGCATGCGGGGCAGGTGGCGGTCGCGACGAACGGGGGATGGGTCTTCGTGCCTGCCGCGCGGGGTATGCAGGCCTTCGTCGCCGATCGGGGCGTGACGGCCATCTGCGATGGCAGCCATTGGGTCGCGGGCGCGCAAAGCCTTGGCACGTTCGGGTCTGGATTGGTGTCCGGCATGGCCGAGGCCGAGTTTGACGTGACAACTGGGGCGTCGATGATCACCGATGTGTTCATCCCGGCGGGTGCCATGGTCATTGGTGCCGTCGCGCGTGTCGTGGAGCCGATCACGGGGACCTTGACCAGCTGGCGGATCGGGACGAATGGCGCAGCCAATCGATTTGGCCAGAACCTTGGCAAGGATGCAGGGTCTTGGGCAAGGGGGATGCTGGGAAGCCCCATGACATATTACCAACCCGAGCCTTTGACGATCTCGGCCGAGGGCGGCAACTTTGCCGGCGGGCGCATCAGGCTGGCCGTGCATTGGTGGGAGCTGCGTCTGCCTCTCTGACGAGCTTGGGTCCGCCCGGCTTTTCCCTGTCGCAAATCTGGTTTATGACGTGAAGACGAGCGACCTGGCGGACCCGATATGAATATGCTGCATGCAGAAAAAATTCCCGTGTCGATGGACCGCGATGCCATCTGGGCGCAGTTGCGCGATGAGGCGCGCGAAGCCGTGGCGAACGAACCTTTGCTGGGGTCGCTGATCCATGCCGGACTGCTGCACCATGCCAATCTGGAAGCCGCGCTTGCATTTCGGTTTTCGCTGAAGCTGGCATCGGGTGAAATGAGCGAGCAGATCCTTCGTGAAATAGCCGATCAGGCTTATTCCGAGGCCCCTGAACTGGGGGATGCGGCCCGCGCGGATCTGATGGCAGTCTATGACCGGGACCCCGCAACCCATCGCCTGCTGCAGCCTGTGCTGTTTTTCAAGGGCTTCCAAGCATTGCAGGCCTATCGAATGGCCCATTGGCTTTATACCAATGGCCGTGCCGACATGGCCTATTTCGTGCAGATGCGCTGTTCGGAATGCTTCGGTGTGGATATTCATCCGGCCGCGACGATCGGAACTGGGGTGATGATCGACCACGCCCATTCCATCGTTATCGGCGAAACGGCAACCGTGGGCAACGATGTGTCGATGCTGCATTCCGTTACGCTTGGAGGAACCGGCAAGGAGGATGGCGATCGCCATCCCAAGATCGGCGACGGGGTGCTGATCGGTGCCGGAGCCAAGGTGCTCGGTAATATTCGTATCGGCCACCATTCGCGGATCGCGGCGGGGTCGGTTGTCCTGCACGAGGTTCCTCCGTGCAAGACAGTGGCCGGTGTGCCGGCGCGGGTCATCGGCGATGCCGGCTGTCCCGAACCCTCGCACAGCATGAACCAGTTATTGGGCCTTCAGGAGTTCGGCTGATCAGAGCCAATCCTTCGTGCCGCTGCCGCAAAGTTCGGGCAAAGTGATCGCCCGCTGACCCAACCGGTCGTCGAGACCCTGAATCAGGCGCGGTGCAATCGACAATCCCTGGTAAATCATCGCGGAATAGATCTGCACCGCCGACGCCCCCACGCGCAGCTTTTCCCACAGGTCGTCGAGGCTGGAGATGCCCCCGACCCCGATGAGCGGGATCTGGCCGTCTGTCGCCTTGTGCAGCAATGCCAGGACGCGCGTTGATTTTTCAAAGAGCGGGCGACCCGACAAGCCACCCGCCTGGCCAGCATGGGGGCCGTGGATTCCATCACGTCCAAGCGTGGTGTTCGTGGCGATAATGCCATCCAAGCCTGCATTTCTTGCGACCGAGGCCACCTGCGATATTTCCGCATCCGACAGGTCGGGCGCAATCTTGACGAAGACCGGCGGCTGAGAGTTCAGGGCGTCGCGTGCTGTCAGAACGCGGTCCAGAAGCGCCGCCAAAGCATCGGCACCTTGAAGGTCGCGAAGCCGTTCCGTGTTCGGGGACGAGACGTTTACCGTCACGAAGTCGGCTTTGGCACCAGCGATCGAGACGACCTTGGCGAAATCCTCGGCTCGGTCGTCGCTATCCTTGTTCGCACCCAAATTGAGCCCAACGGGAATGCCTGTGGAACGCGCGGCAAGGCGCTGGCCGATCACCTCGGCGCCTTCGTTGTTGAACCCGAAGCGGTTGATGATGGCCTGTTGATCCGTCAGACGGAAAAGGCGGGGTTTGGGGTTGCCGGGCTGGGGCCGCGGAGTGGCTGCGCCGATTTCAATGAAGCCGAAGCCGGACTTCATCAAAGCGTTGATGGCCCGTCCATTCTTGTCATATCCCGCCGCCAGACCGACAGGGTTCGCAAGATCCATGCCCGCCAGATTGATGCGCAGTCGGTCCGAGGTGACAGGCTTGCCGTGCAACGGTGCCACACCCGCGGCAAGGGCGCGGATCGACAGGTCATGCGCCCTTTCGGGGTCCAGACGGTGCAGAGCTGTCAGACCAAGCTTTTCGATGAGGTTCATTCCAGATCCCCAGCCTCGTGGCCATCGATGTCGCGGGACCACAGGACATCCGATTGGCGCAAGACGCGATAGAGATGCGGGAACAGATCACCCCCCCGCGAAGGCTCCCATCGCAGATCATCCTTCATCGCCTGCAGATCGCAGGCCAGAAGAACCAGTTCGCTTTCCCCTGCAAAATGCTTTGACAACGTCACGGGCAGCTGCGCCGCCGTGGAGAAATGAATATAACCGTCGGATAGATCGACAGGTGCGCCTGCCGTTTGGCCGTCGCGTTGCATCTGGGCCCATTCAGGGGCGCGGAGAACCTTGTATATCAACATGCGCGTATTTGCCGTTCAGACGGGCACCGGGTCAAGATCTGATCTTGGCGTGCCATATGGCATGGGAATGTTTGACCTGCATGATCCACCGCGCCAATCTGGCGGGGCCGCCATTTCGGGCCACAAAGGGAATCATGCATGACACGTCGCCTTCTTGCCGCTGCATCGGCGCTTGCGCTGTTCGCTGGAACTGCCAATGCCGAGATGGTGCTGGACATCCTTCATACCAATGACGTCCACAGCCGGATCGAACCGGTCAACGAATATGACAGCACCTGCGATGCTGAGACCTTGGAAGCGGGCGAATGCTTTGGCGGCGTGGCCCGTATCGCAAGCAAGATCAGCGAGTTGCGTGATCAGATCGCGGCCCAGGGCGGCAACGTGATCGTCCTGGATGCCGGTGACCAGTATCAGGGTTCGCTGTTCTATTCGACCTACAAGGGCGAAGACGTCGTCGAGTTCATGACGGCAATCGGTTACGATGCGATGGCCGTGGGCAACCATGAGTTCGACGATGGGCCCGAAGGACTGGCCTTGCTGACCAATGGTGTGGAATTCCCTGTCATCTCCAGCAATCTGGATGTTTCTCGGTCCAAGATTCTTTCGGATCAGGTCGGTAAGCACACCATCCTTGAGGTCGGTGACCAGAAGGTCGGCATCATCTCGGCATTGGCAACCGATACGGTCGAAACATCGTCGCCCGGCGCGGATGTCATCTTTCAGGATGAGGTCGAGGGGCTTAAGGCGGCCGTGCAGGATTTGAACGACCAGGGTGTCGACAAGATCATCGCGCTGACCCATGTCGGATATCTGCGCGACAAGGAGATTGCCGCCGCCGTTCCGGGGATTGATGCGATTGTTGGCGGCCATTCCCACACCCTGCTGGGCGATATGGAAGGTGCCGCCGGCGCCTATCCGACGATGATCGATGGCGCCGAAGGTGTCCAGGTGCCGGTGGTGCAGGCCTATGCATACAGCAAATACCTGGGGCATCTGAAGCTGACCTTCGATGACGCTGGCACCCTGACCAAGGCCGAAGGTGCGCCTATCCTGCTGGACAGCTCGGTCCCGGAGGACGAGGCGATCGCTGCGCGCGTGGCGGAAATGGCCCAGCCCATCGCCGAATTGCGCGCCGAGGTCGTGGCCTCCAGCACTGCTGCCATCAATGGAGACCGCGAGGTTTGTCGCGTCCGCGAATGCGAAATGGGCAACCTTGTTGCCGACGCCATGCTGGACCGGGTCAAGGATCAGGGCATCACGATCGCGATTCAGAACGGTGGCGGGCTTCGCGCGTCCATTGATGAGGGAGATGTGACCATGGGCGAGGTCTATACCGTGTTGCCCTTCCAGAACACATTGGCGACCTTCCAGCTGACGGGCGCCGATATCGTCGAGGCGTTGGAGAACGGTGCCAGCCAGTATGAGGAGATGGCTGGCCGCTTTGCACAGGTTGCGGGGCTGAAATACACCGTCGATCCCGCGGCCGATGCGGGCGAACGCATCAGCGATGTCATGGTGCAGGCCGATGGCGAATGGGGCCCCATCGACCCTGCCGCGACCTATGGCGTGACGACGAACAATTACATGCGGGGCGGTGGTGACGGCTATGCCACCTTCGCGCAAAACGGTCAGAATGCCTATGATTTCGGGCCCGACCTGGCTGAGGTTGTGGCCGATTACCTTGGTGCGCAGCAGGGCGGCTATGAGCCCTATACCGACGGCCGCATCGTCGTGAAGTGACGCATAGGCGGATGCCGGCCGCTTGGTGCGGCATCCGTCCCCCAATCTGGGCGTTGGCTTGGCCGTATCTATCGGCTAAGCGGGCCTGATGAAAACCGGTTTCCCTCTTGCATTTCCCGGCCAGACGATCGGCCTTCTGGGCGGGTCATTCGATCCGGCCCATGACGGGCATGTCCTGATCAGCAAGGTTGCCCTGCGGCGTCTTCGACTGGATCGGGTTTGGTGGCTGGCAAGCCCCGGAAACCCGCTGAAGGCCCATGGTCCCGCCCCGCTTGAAACGCGCATGCAGAGGGCCAAAGGGTTGATCCGCGATCCCCGCATCCTCGTGACCGATATCGAATCCCGCCTTGGCCTGCGCAAGACCGCCGATACCCTGCAGGCGGTCGTGGCGCTTTATCCCGGAACGCGCTTTGTCTGGCTGATGGGGTCGGACAACCTGGTGCAGTTTCATCATTGGGATCGCTGGCGCCAGATCGCAGAGACCGTGCCCATGGCCGTCATGGCCCGGCCGGGCAGCCGTCTTGCGGCGCGACGGTCCGTTGCGGCGCAGGTGCTGCGTCCCTTTCAGTTCCCTGAATACCGTGCCGCCCTGATCACACAGGCGTCTGCGCCAGCCTGGGCCTTTCTGAACCTGCCGATGTCGGGCTTGTCCTCGACCGCGCTCCGCCAAAAGGGTGCAGCATGAGCCTCTCTCGTCGCGGGTTTCTTGTTTCGGGACTGGCTGCCGGGCTGATCCCGGGGGGTGCTTTCGCCCAAGGCCTGGAACAACGTCCACCAGTGCGCCCCGCGCCGGATCCGCGCGATCTGATCGCAGGCTCCGGCCTGCCGGGGCAAGTGGGTTTCGCCCTGAGCGACGCGCGGGGGAATGCCATGTCCCTTGGGCATGCCGCCTTGCCGATCGCCCCCGCCAGCACGATCAAGGTCCTTACCGCGCTTTTCGCGTTGGACCGCCTTGGCACGTCCCATCGTTTTCGCACGCGGATCATCAGGTCCGGCGACATGCTGATCCTTGCCGGTGGCGGCGATCCGGTCCTGACCACCGATGATCTGGCCACGCTCGCGGCGCAACTTGGCGCGTCCGGGCAAACGCGCCCGACGCGTTTCGCCGTCTGGGGCGGTGCGCTGCCTCGGATGCGTCAGATCACCCAGCAGCAGGCGGATTACCTGTCCTACAATCCTGCGATCTCGGGAGTGATGCTGAACTTCAACCGCGTCCACCTAGGGTGGCGCCGGGTCGGGGTCGACTACCAGCTTTCGCTGGAGGCGCGTGCTGCCCGTCATTCCCCCCGTGCCTATACCGTGACGGCGACCCCGGCGTCGCAGTCCAGCCTGTTCACCTATCGCGCCGATGAGGATCGCGAATACTGGACCGTGTCACGCGCCGCGATGGGGCGGAACGGCAGCCGCTGGTTGCCTGTGCGCCTGCCGGAACTCTATGCGGGGGACGTTTTCCAGACGCTGTGCCGCGCGCAGGGCGTGGTGCTGCCTTCCCCCGAAGTCATCGATGATTTGCCCAAGGGCATGACCGTCGCGTTCCACGACAGCCCGCCCCTTGAAACCATCATCCGCGACATGCTGAAATATTCCACCAATCTGACCGCCGAGACGCTTGGGCTGCATGCCAGTGGCGCACAGGATCTGGAAGGCTCGGCGCAAGGAATGCGTGGATGGTTGGGGGATATCGGCCGGGGGATGCGGCTGGCCGATCATTCGGGCTTGTCTGCCGACAGCCTGATCTCGGCCTTCGGGATGGTGCGCGTTCTGAACGGTCCGGGGCGGGATCTGAACCTGCGCCCATTGCTGAAAGCGGAACCGCTTGACGCGGATCTGGGCCACGACGCGAGCATCCCTCACAAAGTCGCCGCCAAGACCGGGACGTTGAATTTCGTGTCCAACCTGGCGGGCTATGTGACCACCCCCCATGGCCGAGAGGGCAGTTTCGCGATCTTCTGCACCGATCCGCCGCGCCGGAATGCCAGCACGGGACTGGAGCTGCCCGCCGGGGTCAGCACGTGGACGCACGCGGCCAAGACCCTTCAGCGGGACATGATCGGCGCTTTCGCCAACCGCCTTCGGGATCAAAGCGTGATGTGACGAACCCGCGCCGACAGCTCGATCGCGGCGGCGTGCAGACGAGAGATGTTCAGCTGGTCGCGGATCTCGGCCAGCATGACGATTTCGCCGTCGTAAAGGCGCCCGTCTGCGGCACCCACGTCGCAGGCCAATGCATAGGCGGTCTCGTACAGCTTTTCCGGCAGGGCGTCGCGGATCAGGCCGAACAGGGCGTCAAGGCCGTCTTCCTCGTCAAACAAGGTCATCACGGTCTGGCTGACGGCGCGGATGCGGTCATCGTCATAGGAGGCGAAGACGGGCGCGTGGTCCACCATGCGCTGGATCGCCACCAGCTCGGACGTGCGGATCGTGCTGTCCGATGCCGAGACGGCCACCATCACCGCGACAAGCGCGTCACAGGGCGACAGGGAAGGCAGGTCGATGGTCATGGTGATCTCCGGTTGGGTCGGGCGCAGATTATTGACGATGGCGCGCGCTTTCAATAAGCGTTCCGGACCCCTAGCAGGAGAAGACACCATGACCACCTTGCGCGAAGCCGCAATGCAATCGAAGGCCTGGCCGTTCGAAGAGGCGCGCCGGGTGCTGAAACGTTACGAAAAGAAGGCCCCTGAAAAGGGCTATGTTCTTTTCGAGACGGGATATGGACCATCGGGTCTTCCCCATATCGGAACCTTCGGCGAAGTCGCGCGCACCACGATGATCCGCCGCGCCTTCGAACTGATCAGCGATATTCCGACGCGACTGATCTGCTTTTCGGACGACATGGACGGGATGCGCAAGGTTCCCGAAAACGTGCCCGATCAGGACAAGCTGCGTGAAAGCCTGCAGATGCCGCTGACCTCGGTGCCCGATCCGTTCGGCAAGTTCGACAGTTTCGGCGACCACAACAACGCGATGCTGCGTCGTTTCCTGGATACGTTCGGGTTCGAATACGAATTCGTCAGTGCGACCGACTATTACAAATCCGGGAAGTTCGACGAAACGCTGCTGCGGGCCGCCGAGAAATACGACGAGATCATGGAGGTCATGCTGGCGAGCCTGCGCGAGGAGCGTCAGCAGAGCTATAGCTGCTTTCTGCCGATCAGCCCCAAGACGGGGCGTGTCCTCTATGTGCCGATCAAGCATGTCGATGCCAAGGCCGGCACCATCACCTTCGACGACGAAGACGGCGAAGAGATGACGCTGCCCGTGACCGGCGGCCAGGTCAAGCTGCAATGGAAGCCCGATTTCGGCGCCCGTTGGGCCGCGCTGGATGTCGATTTCGAGATGTACGGCAAGGATCACAGCACCAACACCCCGATCTATGACCGCATCTGTGAAATCCTTGGCGGACGCAAACCCGAGCATTTCACCTATGAGCTGTTCCTGGACCAGGACGGTCAGAAGATCAGCAAGTCCAAGGGCAACGGCCTGTCGATCGACGAATGGCTGACCTATGCCTCGACCGAGAGCCTCTCCTATTTCATGTATCTGAAGCCGAAGACGGCCAAGCGGATGTATTTCGACGTCATCCCGAAGGCAGTCGACGAATATCATCAGCAGCTGCGCGCCTATCCCGACCAGACGCCGGAACAGCAGCTGGCCAACCCCGTGTGGCACATCCACGGCGGCGATGTGCCTGCCTCGGACATGGTGGTGCCGTTCCAGATGCTGCTGAACCTGGCATCGGTCGCGGGTCAGACCGGCAAGGAAGGGCTGTGGGGCTTCATCCAGCGCTATGCGCCGGAGGCGACGCCCGAAACCCATCCGGGACTGGATGCAGCTGCGGGCTTTGCGCTGCGTTATTTCAACGACTTCGTGGCGCCCACGCGAACCTTCCGCGATCCGACCGAGGTCGAGCGTCGCGCGATGGAAGATCTGGCCGGTCGTCTGGCCGCATGGAACCAGCCCGCTGACCCCGAAGCGCTGCAATCCATGGTCTTTGCCATCGGCAAGGAACACGGGTTCGAGCCGCTGCGCACGTGGTTCTCGGCGCTGTACCAGGTTCTGCTGGGTGCCGATCAGGGGCCGCGCTTCGGTGGCTTCATCGCGCTTTACGGCATTGATGAGACACGCAAGCTGATCGAAGCGGCGCTTGCGGGCGAACTGACGAAAAAGGCATAGGGAACAGGGGGCTTCGGCCCCCTTTTTCATTGGGCCCGTTGCGTGATCCGCTGTTGCGGCGGTCGCCCCGTTCAATGTACGTTAACCATTCATCAACTATTTCCTATTGCATCACGCCGGGACTTTTTCCGCCCGGCCGTCATGCCGATGAAAAGGGATAGCCGATGAACATTGCCATCACGAACGGGCTCTTGTTGACACCTCCGGACTTTCGCGCAGGGCTTGGGGTCTGGTCGCGCACGGATGGCACATCGGGCAGTCCGACATGGGATCAGGCTGGCAATGCATCCGTCGTGCCAGCGGACCAGGATTTCGGCGCCTGCTTTGAAGTGATCAAGCAGCAGACGACGACCAGCCTGCGCTTCATGGGCGAAACGCCGATGATCCCCGGCGTCTACCTGCGGGTTTCGGCGCGGGTCAAGGCTGTGGCCGGGGCGCTGGCCAGCGCCCGCATCGCCGGATGGGCGGGTGACGGGCAGCGCAACCATGTCAACGGGGTGGTCGAGGTCGGCCCCACCACGGCGATGCGCAGCTATGGCGAAGTCATCGAAGTCAGCGCGATCGTCGGGATCGGGTCGCGCAAGGGGGTCGATATGGCCTGGGGCACCAAGCCCGTTTTCGGACATTTCGGGCTGGATCTGGTCGGATCGAACGGGGGCGTCTTCCGCGTCGAATCGCTGCGGATCGACGACATCACCGCCGCCTTCGTGCCGTCCCTGCTGGATTGGGTCGATGTGCGCGATTTCGGCGCGGTGGGCGACGGCGTTACCAATGACCGCGATGCCTTCATCGCCGCCGACCGGGCCAGCAATGGGGGTTGGGTGGTGGTGCCGGAGGGCAATTTCTTCATCGCCGGTGATCTTTCCCTCGACAGTCCGGTCCGGTTCAAGGGGCGGATCAGCACGCCGGTATCGACGCGCGTCGCCTTCCTGAAAAGCTTTGATTTCCCCACCTATGCCAGTGCCTTCGGTGACGAAACGCTCGGCATCAAGAAGGCCATTCAGGCCTTGCTGGGTTACACCGATCACCTGTCGTTGGATCTGTGCGGGCGTCGCGTGGACCTGGATGAACCGCTGATGCTGGATCAGTTCGCCCCGGATCTGGACGGCTTTTCCAACCGACGGCTGATCCGCAACGGCGGCATCCAGGCCAAGGCCGGTCCCGCCTGGAATACCGGGCGCTGGAGCAGCGTGGCAACCTACAAGCCGACGAACCCGATGATGCTGACCGGCGTGGCCAACGTGGCGCAGATCGAGGTCGGCAGCCGGGTCATCGGCAGCGGTGTCGGCCGCGAGGTCTATGTCAATGCACGAAATATCAGCGCGGGCACCCTGACCCTGTCGCAACCGCTTTATGGAGGGGCAGCGACCCGGACCTACAGCTTTGAGCGGTATCGGTATCTGTTCGACTTCTCTGGCGTCCGGCAACTGGACCGGCTGCATTTCGTCGATATCGATTTCGGCTGCGAAGGCATCGCCAGCGGCATCATGCTGTCCGAGAAGGGTGAGATGATTCAGGTCAAGGATTGCTATTTCACCCGCCCCAGGGATCGCGGCATCACGTCGATCGGGCGCGGCTGTCAGGACCTGCTGGTGGACAATTGCCAGTTCCTGTCGAATGACATGGAACTGCCTGCGCAGGAACGCACAACCGTCGCCATCAACGTGAATGCCAATGACATCAAGATCCGCAACAACCGCTTCGTGCGCTTTGCCCATTTCATGGTGGCCAATGGCGGGGGGCACATCATCTCGGGCAACCACTGGTTTCAGGGCGACGGGTCGGGGCAGGGGCTGCGCTATGCGGGGCTGGTGCTGACCCAGCCGAACGTCCAGACCACGGTCAGCGGCAACTATATCGACAACGCATCGATCGAATGGACGAACGAACACAGCGCCTATCCGGTCTTCAACAACAACGAGTTCAGCTTTGGCGGCCTGACGCTGACCGGAAACACCTTCCTGTGCTCCAACACCGCGTCGTGGTTCACCTGGATCACGGTCAAACCCTATGGCGGCGGGCATTTCATCCAGGGTCTGAACGTGGTCGGAAACGTGTTCAAGGCACTTTACGGCAATGTCGAACGGATTGACCGGGTCGATACCTCGATCGCGGATCTGAACTACAACAACATGCGCAACCTGCAGTTTCAGGCCAACACCTTCAATGGCGTGAATACCTATGTGGCCAACCCGCTGATGATCCAGGTGTCGCAGAACAATCCCGGTGCGAACTGGACGACCGGAAACATCACCGGCCTGCCCTTCCAGGGATGGGCGAAATCGGTGCAATCGGTGGTGGCCGAAACGGCACTGCTGGCCGCGGACAATTCGCGCGTCGATGCCAGCCCCAATGTCCAGTTCGAAGTCGGCAGCGCGCGGCGCCAGATCCGGCTCAGTTGGGCGCAGCCGCTGAAGGGGCGGGTCTGTGTCTATGTCCGGATGGATCGTCCGCAATAGGGCGACAGGAATACGGGAATATGGGGGCGTCGGTCGCAGGACCGGCGCCCCTTTTGGTGAATTCTTCACAAATTGATACTCCCGGTTGTCAAAAAATTAACAAAAAAATCCTTATAAAAAAAAGAGTTAACTTTTGCGCCGTTTCGTGATTAACATCCTTGGAGACATGGCAGGGCATCAGGGGAAGGATGCGCAACCTGTCGTGACATGGCCGAGAGGAGGGGATGTCATGAGCGCTGAAAACATTCAGAAACACGCGGTTCCGGCAGGGTTGGAAAACGCGCATGTCGGACCTGACGATTACGCGCGTCTCTATGCCGAATCGATCGACGATCCCGAAGCCTTCTGGGGTCGTGAAGGCAAGCGGCTGGACTGGATCAAGCCCTATGCCAAGGTGAAGAATACCGACTTCACCTTCGGGCAGGTCGACATCAAGTGGTACGAGGATGGCGTGCTGAACGCCTGCGTGAACTGCGTGGACCGCCACCTGCCCACCCGCGCCGATCAGACTGCCATCATCTTTGAACCCGACGATCCGCAGACCCCCGCGCAGCACATCACCTATGCGCAGCTGTCCGACAGCGTGAACCGCTTTGCCAACGTCCTGCTGAGCCAGGGTGTCATGCGCGGCGATCGCGTCGTGATCTATATGCCGATGATCCCCGAGGCCGCCTATGCCATGCTGGCCTGCGCGCGCATCGGTGCGATCCATTCCATCGTCTTCGCGGGGTTCTCACCCGATGCGCTGGCCAACCGGATCAACGATTCCGGCGCCAAGGTGGTGATCACCGCCGATACCGCGCCGCGCGGCGGGCGCCGCACGAACCTGAAGGCCAATGCCGATGCCGCATTGTTGCATTGTTCGGACAAGGTGCGTTGCCTTGTGGTCAAGCATACGGGCGACCAGACGACCTGGATCCAGGACCGCGATGTGGACGTCAAGGCGCAGATGCAGCAGGTCGGCCCCGACTGCCCCCCGCGCCCGATGAATGCCGAAGACCCGCTGTTCGTGCTTTATACATCGGGTTCGACCGGCAAGCCCAAGGGCGTGGTGCATACGACCGGCGGCTATCTGGTCTATGCCGCGATGACCCATCAATACACCTTCGACTATCACGACGGCGATGTCTTCTGGTGCACGGCCGATGTGGGCTGGGTGACGGGGCACAGCTATATCGTCTATGGTCCGCTGGCCAACGGCGCCACGACGCTGATGTTCGAAGGCGTGCCCACCTGGCCCGATGCCAGCCGCTTCTGGCAGGTCTGCGAAAAGCACAAGGTGACGCAGTTCTACACCGCGCCCACCGCGATCCGCGCGCTGATGGGCAAGGGTCCGGAATTCGTCGACGGCCATGACCTGTCCAGCCTGCGCATCCTGGGGACGGTGGGCGAACCCATCAACCCCGAAGCCTGGAACTGGTACAACGACCATGTCGGCAAGGGACGTTGCCCCATCGTCGACACCTGGTGGCAGACCGAAACCGGGGGGCACCTGATCACGCCGCTGCCCGGTGCGACGGAAACCAAGCCCGGCTCGGCGACCGTTCCCTTCTTCGGCATCCGGCCCGAGATCCTGGACCCGTCCAGCGCCGAACGCATCGACGGAAACCCGGCCGAGGGGGTGCTGTGCATCGCCGACAGCTGGCCCGGCCAGATGCGCACCGTCTGGGGCGATCACCAGCGCTTCATGGAGACCTATTTCCAGCAATATCCCGGGTATTACTTCACCGGCGACGGCTGCCGCAGGGATGAGGACGGCTATTACTGGATCACCGGTCGCGTCGATGACGTCATCAATGTCAGCGGCCACCGCATGGGCACCGCCGAGGTGGAATCCGCCCTTGTCGCCCATGAAAAGGTCGCCGAGGCCGCGGTGGTCGGTTACCCGCATCAGGTCAAGGGCCAGGGCATCTATGCCTATGTCACGCTGATGAACGGGATCGAGCCATCGGACGAATTGCGCGCCGACCTGGAGCGGTGGGTCCGCACCGAGATCGGCCCCATCGCCAAGCCCGACCTGATCCAGTGGGCGCCCGGTCTGCCCAAGACGCGGTCGGGCAAGATCATGCGCCGCATCCTGCGCAAGATCGCGGAAAACGACTATGGGGCCCTGGGCGACATCTCGACCCTGGCCGAACCCGAGGTCGTCGACGAATTGATCGAAAACCGCATGAATCGCGGCTGAGATCGGCAGGGGTGACGCGCAGGCGCCACCCCGCGACACCGCCCCGGCTGTCCCGCCAGGCACAGGGCGTCTTCAAAAGGCCAAGGCGGATCGACATGTCTGAACAGGGAGGACCTAAGGGACATGAGTGACAGACAATCTTCGAATGCCTATTGGCAGGCCAATCTTCGCATCATCTATGGCTGCCTGATCGTATGGGCGCTGGTGTCCTATGGCGCCGCGATCATCTTTCGGCCGCTGCTGCAATCCATCCCGGTCGGAGGAACGGACTTGGGGTTCTGGTTCGCGCAGCAGGGCTCGATCCTGTTCTTCATCGTGCTGATCTTCTTCTATGCGGCGCGCATGAACAAGCTGGATGCCGAATACGGCGTGGACGAGTGAGGATGCGGACATGAGCCAGTTTACACTCAACCTGCTGGTCATCGGCGCATCCTTTGCGCTGTATATCGGCATCGCCATCTGGGCCCGGGCAGGGTCCACGGCGGAATTCTACGCCGCGAACCGCGGTGTCAGCCCGGTCATGAACGGCATGGCGACCGCTGCCGACTGGATGTCGGCCGCGTCCTTCATCTCGATGGCGGGCCTGATCGCCTTCACGGGCTATGACAACTCGACCTACCTGATGGGCTGGACGGGTGGCTATGTGCTGCTGGCGCTGCTGCTGGCGCCTTACCTGCGGAAATTCGGCAAGTTCACCGTGCCGGAATTCATCGGCGACCGCTTCTATTCGCCGACTGCGCGCATCATCGGCGTGATCTGCCTGCTGATCGTGTCGATCACCTATGTGATCGGCCAGATGACCGGCGTGGGCGTCACCTTCTCTCGCTATCTCGAGGTGTCGAACTCGACCGGTCTGTGGATCGGCGCGGCGCTGGTCTTCTGCTATGCCGTTCTTGGCGGCATGAAGGGCATCACCTACACGCAGGTGGCGCAATATGTCGTGCTGATCATCGCCTATACGATCCCGGCGATCTTCATCTCGCTGCAGCTGACCGGCAACTTCCTGCCGCAGCTGGGCCTGTTCGGCACGCATGAAGCCTCGGGTATGGCCTTCCTGGCCAAGCTGGACATGCTGGTGACCGACCTGGGCTTCCGCCAGTACACGGCGCACCACAACTCGACCTTGGACATGGTGCTGTTCACCATGGCGCTGATGATCGGCACCGCGGGCCTGCCGCATGTCATCATCCGCTTCTTCACCGTTCCCAAGGTGTCGGATGCGCGCAAATCGGCGGGCTGGGCGCTGGTCTTCATCGCGCTGCTCTATACCGTCGCTCCGGCGGTGGGGTCGATGGCGCGCTTCAACCTGACCACCACCATGTGGCCGGGCGCGCAGACCGGCGACACCTACAGTCAGCCGGCCGTGTCGCTGGACAGCATCCAGAACGATGCCGACAAGGCGTGGATGCGCAACTGGCAGGTCACCGGCCTGCTGAACTGGGAAGACAAGAACGGCGACGGCCTGATTCAGTACTATAACGACACGGCCACCACCGGCCCCGTGGCCGAGATGGCCGCCGCCCAGGGCCTGGCCGGGAACGAGCTGACCACCGTGAACAACGACATCATGGTTCTGGCCAACCCCGAAATCGCCAACCTGCCGGGTTGGGTCATCGCCATCGTCGCCGCCGGCGGCCTGGCGGCGGCGCTGTCCACCGCGGCGGGGCTTCTGCTGGCGATATCGGGGGCCGTGTCCCACGACCTGATCAAGGGCACCCTGCGTCCAGACATCAGCGAAAAGGGCGAATTGATGGCCGCCCGCGTGTCGATGGCCATCTCGATCCTGGTGGCGACGATCCTGGGTCTGAACCCGCCGGGCTTTGCGGCGCAGACGGTTGCCCTGGCCTTCGGCCTGGCGGCCAGCTCGATCTTCCCGGTGCTGATGATGGGGATCTTCTCCAAGCGCATCACCAAGGAAGGCGCCATCGCGGGGATGCTGGCAGGGATCGTCTCGACCCTGGTCTACATCTTCACCTACAAGGGATGGCTGTTCATCGGCGGCACCAACATGCTGGAGGATACCGCCGCGAACTGGCTGTTCGGCATTTCGCCCGCATCCTTCGGGACGGTCGGCGCGCTGATCAACTTCGTGGTCGCCTATCTGGTGTCGCAAGCCACCGAAAAGCCTCCGGTCCACGTGCAGGAACTGGTCGAATCGATCCGCGTCCCGCGCGGTTCGGGTTCCGCGGTCAGCCACTGACGAAAACGCCGCGCCCCTGTCACGGGGGCGCGGCACCCCAGTTCGGAAGGTCGCAGGGTGATGGCACAGAGCATCGTCGATTTCATCGCCACCGTTCACCCCTATGACAGCCTGGGTCAGGATGAGCTGACGCGCGTCGCCAGCTTTTTCAGCCGCAGGATATATCCCGCCGGTGACCAGATCTATCGCCTTGGCGAACGTCTGCCCGGCCTTTACCTGATCGAGGAGGGCGCCGTCACCGTCACCGATCGCAACGGCGACACGGTGTCCCGGCTTGGGCCGCGCAATTCCTTCGGGGAACGCGGATTGCTGCGTGATGGGGTCGCCGTGACCTCGGCCCACGCGACCGACATGGCGCAGGTGCTGCTGCTGCCGGCCGAGCCGCTGCGCGCGCTGATCGCCCGCCATCCCGTCGTGGCGCGCTTCTTCGACCGATCCGGGGTGCGGGGCAGCGACGTCGCGACCCTGAGGGTGGCGGATTTGCTGTCGGCCAATCCCCAGAGCTGCCCACCCGAAACCCCCATCATCGAGGCCGCCCGCATGATGCGCGATGCCCGTATCAGCAGCCTTGGCATCACCCAAGGCGCGCGGCTGATCGGGTTGGTCACCATCCGCGACATGTCCAACCGCGTCGTGGCCGAAGGGCGTGACATGCGCCAGCCGGTGTCGTCCATCATGACGCCCGACCCCGTGACGCTGGCACCGACCGCCCTTGGGCATGATGTCCTGAACATCATGGTCGAACGCCGCGTCAGCCATCTGCCCGTGGTGCGGAATGGGGAATTCGTGGGCATGATCAGCCAGACGGACCTGACCCGGGCGCAATCGATCTCGGCATCGGGGTTGATCCGGGAAATTACCCTGGCCGAAAGTGCCGATCAGATGGCCAGGGTCACGGCGCGCATCCCGCAGCTGCTGGTCCAGCTTGTCCAGGCCCGCCAGCGCCACGAGGTGATCACCCGGATGATCACCGACATCGCCGATGCCGTGACGCGTCGCCTGCTGGATCTGGCGCAGGCGCGGCTTGGTCCGCCGCCCGCGCCTTTTTTGTGGGCCGCCTGCGGGTCGCAGGGGCGCCAGGAACAGACCGGCGTCAGCGATCAGGACAATTGCCTGATCATGGCCCGGGACGCCGATCCGAACCACCCCTGGTTCCGCGACCTGGCCCGCCAGGTCTGCGACGGGCTGAACACCTGCGGCTATGTCCATTGCCCCGGCGACATGATGGCCACCAACCCGCGCTGGCGGCAGCCCCTGCAGGTCTGGCAGGGCTATTTCCGCGACTGGATCAGCCATCCCTCGCCCGAGGCGCAGATGCTGGCTTCGGTCATGTTCGACCTGCGCGCCATCGGCGGCGATGCGCGCCTGCTGGAGGGGTTGCAGACCGAAACCCTGGGACAGGCGTCGCAGAATTCGATCTTCGTCGCCCATATGGTGGCCAATTCCCTGAAGCATCGCCCGCCTTTGGGAATGATCGGGCGCTTTGCCACCATCCGGACAGGCGAACATCGCGATCATATCGACATGAAGCATAACGGCGTCGTGCCTGTCGCCGATCTGGCCCGCGTCTATGCCCTGCAGGGCCGGTTGGGGTCGGTGAACACCCGCGCCCGGCTGGAGGATGCCGAGGCGCGCGGTGTCATCTCGGGCAGCGGCGGGCGCGACCTGATTGCCGCCTATGACATGATCCAGACGACGCGCCTGGAAAACCAGGCGCATCTGATCAAGGCCGGTCGCAAGCCGGACAATTACCTGTCGCCTGCGGATCTGCCGGATCTGGAACGCAGCCATCTGCGCGATGCCTTCGTCGTGGTACGCTGGATGCAATCGGCGGCGGGACACGGAAAGGGAATGCTGGGATGAACGGGATCGGAACTGACCTCTTGGGCGTCATCGCCGTGGGCATCGGGGCGGCGGCGGTGCTTTATGCCGGCATGCATGCGGTCCGGCGGTTCGGGCTGTCGCCCGCCGCGTGGCTGCTGCCGGCGGGGATCGGGCTGTCGATGGTCGCCTATTCGGTCTGGAGCGATTACGGCTGGTACGGTCGCGCGGTCGATCAGCTGCCGCAGGATGCACAGGTCCTGCTGGTCGGGCGCGAGAAGCTGCCCTGGGCGCCCTGGACCTATCTGGCGCCCGTCGCGATGCGCTTTGCCGTGCTTGATCCTGCAACCGTCAGCGACGGGGATGACGGCACGCGTCATGCCCAGATCATGCTGGTGGAACGTCGCGGGCGGACGGTGATCGTGCCCCAGGATTTCGACTGCAAGGGCCAGCGCATCCGCCCGGCGCGCGGTGACTGGACGCCTGCGCAGACCGACGACCCGGCCTATGCGGCGGTCTGTTCGGGGCAGGGTGCCATCCATGGCTGACATCCTGGTCATCGAGGACGAGGATAACATCGCCGTCGCGCTGGATTTTCTGCTGACGCGCGACGGGCACCGCCATGCGCGGCTGGCGACGGGCGGCGGTGCGCTGGACCGCATCCGCGACAGCCGCCCCGATCTGGTTCTGCTGGACGTGATGCTGCCCGATGTGTCCGGATACCAGATCGTGCAGGAGATCCGCGCCGATCCGGCCCTGCAGGGCGTCCGCGTCCTGATGATGACCGCGCGGGGATCGGTGGTCGAACGCCGCAAGGGGCTGGCCCTGGGGGCCGACGGTTTCATCGCCAAACCGTTCGAGCTGGCCGAGCTGCGCGGCGAGATCGCCCGGCTGCTGGGGCGATGATCCGCGCGCTGTCACTGCGGCTGCGCATTCTGGCGCTGTTCGCGGGGCTGGCGCTGTGCCTTCTGATCATCGCGGGGCTGGCGCTTGCGGTGCTGGCCCGCGCAGACGACCCCACCGACCCCGATCCCTTGATCCAGGCGGCGATGATCGCGGGTTTTGGCATCACGGCGGCGGTGACGGGGCTGTGGCTGTTGTTCGATCTGCATCTGGCGCGACCGCTGGAACGCCTGGCGGGTGCCTTGCGCACCGGTTCGGTCCCTGATGCGACGGCGCGCCATCTGGGCGATCTGGGTCCTGCCGCGCACGACGCGGCGGCGGCCCGCGCCAGTGCCGATCAGGCCCTGCAGCAGGCCATCGCGGATCACGCCGCCGAACAGCAATCCGAAAAATCAAGCCTCGAGGCGATCCTGGCCGATTTCGGGGCCGGTGCCGTGATGACCGATGCCGCCGGGCGGGTGGTCTTTTACAATGCCAGCGCCGCGGGATTTCTGCCAGGCTTGGCGCTGGACAGGCCGCTGGCCGGCCACCTGCAGACGGGCGCGCTGGACGCGGCGCAGATGCGGCTGCGGGCCGGGGCGCCCGCGACCGATCTGACCTGCCTGACGACGCAGGGCCAGCGGCTGTCCTGCCGATTGCGCCGCATGCCCGACGGCCTGCTGCTGATCCTGCGCGACCGCCATGTCGACCGGCCCGCGCCGCGCGACACGCTGGAGGCGCTGCGCCGTCACGCGGCCACGCTGGTGCCGATGCTGGACGCGCTGGACGGTCCGATCCCGCCCGCCCTGGCGCAGGCCATCCGGTCCGAAGGGCAGGGACTTGCCCGCACCACCCGCGCCCTGTCGCAGATTCTGGCCAGCGATGCGCCCCCATCCACCGCCACCCTGACCGAGATCGCGGCCGGGCTGCCCCTTGCCCCAAACCTGCCGCCCGCGCTGTTTCAGGCGGATGCGGCGCAGATGAACGCGCTGTTGTGCATGTTGCATGCGCGGTTGCTGGACCGCGGGCTGACGCCGCAGCTGGACCTGCATCCCGACCATGACGGGCAGGCGCGCCTTGTCCTGCGGTGGGCGGGCGACCCGCTTGCCATGGACATGCTGGAGGCGTGGCTGGCCATCCCCCCCGATCCCAGCCATCCGGATCTGACCGGGCACGAGATCCTGGCCCGCCATGGCACCGGCATCTGGTCGGATCCGGCCGGTGACCAAGGGCGACTGATCATGCCGCTGACCATCCTGGACCGGACCGCGCAGGACAGCGGCGTCACCTATGATTTTGCGCTGGCGGCGCGTGGCGCGGCTTCGGGGCGGTTGGTGGACCTGACCTGCGTGGTCTTCGACACGGAAACGACGGGGCTTTCGGACAGCGACGCCATCGTCCAGATCGCGGGGCTGCGCCTGGCACGCGGCCGCCTGACCGGCGAACGGTTCGAGACGCTGGTCAACCCGGGCAGGCCCATTCCCCCGTCATCTACCGCCATCCACGGGATCACCGACGCGATGGTCGCCCAGGCCCCCGACCTGACGGCGGCGCTAAGGGCATTCCGGCATTTCTGCGGCGATGACGTGCTGGTCGCGCATAACGCGCCCTTCGACATGGGTTTCCTGCGTCGCGCCGCGCGTCAGACGGGCGCGCATTTCGACAACCGCGTTCTGGATACGGTCCTGCTGTCGGCCATGGTCTGGGGTCAGTCCGAGGATCACAGCCTTGATGCGCTGACGGCCCGCCTTGGCATCACGATCCCACCGCAGGACCGCCATACGGCGATGGGCGACACGGCCGCCACGGCCAAGGCCTTTCTGAAGCTGGTGCAGGCCCTGCAGGCAAAGGGCATCGTCACCTTTCAGGACGCCCAGCAGCAGGCCCGCCGCCACCGCCGCCTGATCGCGGATGCCAACAGCGCCTAAAGCGGGATCTGCGGGGCGTCGGGGTCGATGGGGAATGGCCGTGCGGGCGGGTCTTCCGTCAGCCCGTCCAGCCCTTCGCCCAAGGGCGGAGGCGGCGGGGCATCGTCGCGCCGCCGGATCACGATATCGCCGTTTTCCTGCCGTTTGGGGGGATGATAATGCCTCAGGTCGTCGACCATGACCGCCAGATCCTGCAGCACCGGCGCCATGCGATCCAGCGCCGTTGACAGGTCGTCGATCTGGGGACCGCCATCCTGCATGAAATTGCGCAGCATCATGTCGAAACCGCGTTGGAACAGGCTGCCCGCATCCTCATCCTGCGCGGATGCGGGGGCGGCAGCCATGATGGCGGCAAGTGCCAGGGCCGGTAAGCGTGTCATGGGATCAAGATGGGGCAGGCAGGGGGCGGGGGCAAGCCCCAGCGTCACGCAGCGCCCTGCTGCTGGGTCCGGTCATGCATGGCGCGGAACTTGTCCCAGGCCTCGTTCAGGCGGCGGGTGCGGGCTTCGGCCAGGCGGATCGCCTCGGGGGGCAGGCCGCGTCCGATGGCGTGATCGGGATGGGATTCCCGGATCAGCTGGCGCCATTTCTTGCGCGCCTCGGGCAGGGGGGTGTCGGGGCTGACGCCCAGCAGGTCGCAGGGCGGGCAGCTGGATTTCGGGTCGTGCCGACGCCGGATCTCGGCCATCTGCGCGGCGGTCAGTCCGAAGATGCGGGCGACCTCGTCCAGGAAGATCACTTCGGCCTCGTGCAGGTCGCCATCCGCCAAGGCGATGATCAGCAAGCCCTCCATCACGTCGAACAGCACCGGATCGCCGGGGCTGAACATCGACGCGATGCGCCTTGCCCAGGCATCGAACCCGGCAACATCCTGACGGGCCAGATCGAACACGCGCGCGGCGTTCTTTTCCTCGGACCGGGGGATGACGAAGACGCGGCGGAAGGCGGCCACTTCGGACCGTTCGACACGGCCGTCGACCTTGGCCAGCTTGGCCCCAAGCGCGATCACCGCAATGGTGAAGGCGACCGATCGTTCAGGGGGCACCGCGGCGCGCGGGCTGCCCAGAAAGACCGCCAGACGATCGCCGATCCGCTGCCAGAAGCTGCGGGGCTTCGGCAGTTCGGGGCAGGGCCCATGGCACAGTTCGGGTGTGGCGCAGCAATCCATGAACCAAGTCTAGCGGCTTATCCGGTGGGGCGATAGGGGCGCGATGTCACGCGTTCGTGGCCTGGGTCGTGGCGGGGGCGGTCAGATCGAAAGACATCAGCACAAGGTCGTGGAACCGCCCGAATTTCCACCCGGCATCCGGGATCGTCCCGTTCTGGACATAGCCGACACGGCGATGGAACGCGACCGAGCCCTTGTTTGACCCGGTGATGGCCGCGACCATGATCCTGTGCCCGCGTCCGCGCGCATGATCGTGGAGGGCATCGATCAGCCGCCGCCCCAGCCCCGCGCCATGCAGGTCGGGCGCGATGCTGATGCTGTGCTCCATGCTGTGGGCATAGCCCGCGCCTGCGCGAAACTGGGCATAGGTGGCAAAACCCGCGACCCGCCCGTCCAGTTCGGCCACCAGGAAGGCGTGACCCGCAGCCTGGCGGTCGCGGATCAGGTCGCGGATTTCGAGCAGGCCGCGTTCGGTCGGCCAGAAGGTGATGACCGTGTCGCGGATGATCGGGTTCCAGATCGCGGCAATCCCTGGTGCATCACCGGGGGTCGCGTCACGCAGGATCGCGGTCATCCCCGGTGGCAGCCTTCCGCAAGACTGCGGATGAAATCCAGGATCTCGGGGACGGGGCGGCCTTCGCCGATCTGCTTGACGATGGCGCTGCCCACGACGCAGCCATCCGCGACGCTGGCGATCTCCTGCGCGGCCTCGGGGGTGGAGATGCCAAAGCCCACCACGACGGGCAGGCCGGCGGCGGCGCGGATGCGGGCAACCTCGGGGGCGACATCGGCGGCATTGGCCGCCGCACCGCCGGTGATGCCCGTGACGCTGACGTAGTAGACAAAGCCCGACGTGTTCGCCACGACCGCCGGCAGGCGCTTGTCGTCGGTCGTCGGTGTGGCCAGCCGGATGAAGTTCAGCCCGGCATCGGCGGCGGGGATGCACAGTTCGGCATCCTCCTCGGGGGGCAGGTCGACGATGATCAGCCCGTCCACGCCCGCCTCGGTCGCGTCCTTCAGGAACTGGGTGACGCCGCCCTTGCGCGCATAGATCGGGTTGTAATAGCCCATCAGCACCACCGGCGTGGTGTCGTCCTGTTCACGAAAGCGGCGCAGGATGTTCAGCGTGCGGGTGACGCTGCCGCCCTGGGCCAGCGCGCGTTGGCCCGCCGCCTGGATCGTGCCACCGTCGGCCATAGGATCGGTGAAGGGCATGCCCAGTTCGATGACGTCGACGCCGGCACCCGGCATGCCGCGCATGATGTCCAGCGCGGTGTCGTCATCGGGGTCCGATGCCATCATGTAGGCCACGAAGGCTTTCTTGCCCTCGGCCTTCAGCGCTGCAAATCTGTCGTCGATTCTGGTCATGTCTGCCCCCGCACGTCTTTCCACCAGACCTAGCCGCCCTGACGCGCGGGCGCAATGCGCCGCGGGCTGGACTTGCAGGGCCGGGACGCGTAACAGACGCCGGAATTCAAAAGCAGAAGGGTGCTGTCATGGGCTTTCGCATGGGGATTGTCGGGCTGCCGAATGTCGGCAAGTCCACGCTGTTCAACGCTTTGACGCGCACTGCCGCCGCGCAGGCCGCGAATTTCCCGTTCTGCACGATCGAACCGAACGTGGGCGAGGTCGCCGTGCCCGACCGCCGGTTGGACATCCTGGCCGAAATCGCGGGCAGCAAGCAGATCATCCCGACGCGGATGACCTTCGTGGATATCGCGGGCTTGGTGAAGGGCGCCAGCAAGGGCGAAGGTCTGGGCAACCAGTTCCTGGCCAACATCCGTGAAACCGACGCCATCGCCCATGTCCTGCGCTGTTTCGAGGATGGCGACGTGACCCATGTCGAGGATCGCGTCGATCCCGTCGCCGATGCCGAGATCATCGAGACCGAGTTGATGATTTCGGACATGGAGTCGATCGAACGGCGGCTGGCCAACATCGCGCGCAAGCTGAAGGGCGGCGACAAGGAGGCGGCAGCCCAGGAACGCCTTCTGAAGCAGGCGCTGGCAGTTCTGGAGGACGGAAAGCCCGCCCGCACCGTTTCGGTCGACGAAGACGACCGCAAGGCGTGGAACATGCTGCAGCTGCTGACCGCCAAGCCGGTGCTTTACGTCTGCAACGTGTCCGAAAGCGAAGCCGCCGAAGGCAACGCCCTGTCCGAACAGGTCCGCAAGATGGCCGAAGCGCAGGGCGCGGGCCATGTCGTGATTTCGGCCAAGATCGAGGAAGAGATCAGCCAGCTGGACGCCGAGGAAGCGCAGATGTTCCTGGGCGAAATGGGCCTTGAGGAAGCAGGTCTGGATCGCCTGATCCGCGCAGGTTATCACCTGCTGGGTCTGCAGACTTATTTCACCGTTGGTCCCAAGGAAGCGCGCGCCTGGACCATCACCAAGGGAACCCTGGCGCCCCAGGCAGCCGGCGTGATCCATGGCGATTTCGAAAAAGGCTTCATCCGCAGTGAAACCATCGCCTATGACGACTATGTCGCGGGCAAGGGCGAAGCCGGCGCCAAGGAGGCCGGCAAGCTGCGCGTCGAAGGCAAGACCTATGAGGTCAAGGACGGCGACGTCCTGCATTTCCTGTTCAGTTCCTGAGGCCAGGGTGCCGGTCGGCGCCGATCCGGAATGTCAAAGAAAACGGCCCCGGCATTCATGCCGGGGCCGTCGTCGTTTGGGGAAGCGCTTGGACGCGATCAGTTCGCGATGACGGTGCAATCCTGCGAGCGGCTGTGCAGGCGGTCGCAGGCCAGTTGCGCGACGCCCTTGGTCAGGTTGCCGAAGCGCGGTTCGAACCCGCGATTGGTGTTCGCGACCTCGCGGCGGGCGCCACCGAAGATGCTGCCATCCTGCAGGGCCATGCTGACCAGCTGATGCTCTGCCTCGACCTTGGAGGTGTACATGCCAAGCGCGATGCCCCAGTTGCGTCCGCTGTCGGCGGGACGGCGCACCACTTCAAGTTCCTCGACGGGGCTGCGGTCGCCCTCACCCATGGCGGCCAGGATCACGGTTTCCGAACGCGGCTTGGGGGCGCGCGAACTGTCCAGCTGCATGTCCTCGGCCGACGCCTGCTGCACGGGTGCTGCTGCGACGGGCGTGGGCGCCTCGCTGATCACATCGGCGGTGCTGGCGCTGCGGCGCGGCGACCGAACGGGGCGCTTGGAGGCGGCCAGCACGGGCTTGGCCAGGCTGGCCGAAGGAGCCTCGTCCATCGCGACGGCGCTGGCGACGGCCTGCTCGATCGCGCGGTTGCTGCTGCCGGGACGGGCTTTGGGGCGGTTGCTGCTGGCCAGAACGGTGGTTGCCGTGCCGGGTTCGACGGCGGTGGCCTTGCGCAGGGCCTCGGTCAGGTTCATCGCGGGCCGTGCGGCGACCAGCGTCGAAGCGGCAGCGGCAGGACGGGTCGATGGCGGTGGCGAGGCCTGCAGCACAAGCCGCTGCGGTTCGGGGCTGGTCGCTGCGGGGGTGGGCTCCACCTGGGCACGACGCGTCGGTGCGGCCTGGGCGACCAGACGCGGACGGGCAGGGCGAACCTCACGGACGCGGTCGGGGATGCGGGTGAAGCTGCTGTCCAGCAGTTCGGCCATCACCTGGTTGCGATGGGCGGTCGACGTGCCGCCGAAGACGCTGGCGATCAGGCGCTTGTTGCCGCGCTGCGCCGAGGCCGTCAGGTTGAAGCCGGCCGCGCGGGTATAGCCCGTCTTGATGCCGTCGGCGCCCTGATAGGCGTCCAGGAAGCGGCGATTGGTCGAGGCGACCTTCGCGATCCCCGCATCCGCCGAGCGGCGCGAGAAGAGGTTGTAATATTGGGGGAAATCGTAAAACAGGTGGCGGCCAAGCTGGCTCATGTCATGAGCGGTCGAAAAATGGCCGTCCTGCGTCAGGCCGTTGGCATTGCGGAACTGGGTGTTGTTCATGCCAAGGGCGCGGGCCATCTGGGTCATGCGTTGGGCAAAGGCATCCTCGGAGCCCGCGATGCCTTCGCCGATGGCGGTCGCGGCATCGTTGGCCGACTTGATCGCCGCGGCGCGGATCAGATACCGCAATTCGATCTGCTGCCCGGCGCGCAGTCCCAGCTTGGACGGGGGTTCGGCTGCCGCGTTGGACGAGATGGTGAATTTCGAATCCAACCGCACCTGACCGCTTTCGATGGCGGCGAAGGCCATATACAGCGTCATCATCTTGGTCAGGGAGGCCGGATGAAGCCGCGTGTCGGAATTCTGCCTGTAGATGGGCTGGCCCGTGCGGGCATCCATCACATAGGCGGCGAACGGGGCTGCGGCTGCCGGAAGGCCAAGCACCAGAACGGCAAGCAGGGCATGGCTCCACAGCCGGAATGCGGTAAGGATTCGGGTCACTGTCGCTGTCTTTCTGCCTCAAGCGGACATGTCGTTCATCGCATGCCCGTCGTTAATTCTTTGATAATAGCACGACGATTTTATTCCGGAAACCGTGCATTCGTTTAATTTTGCCGTGCCATATTCAAGGGCGTCTTCATTGATGCCGGCGGGGGGCTTTCATCCTTGGGACTTTGCGCTATATTTTGCGGATGCACCGCCCGGCCCGCCGGGCAACCTTTCGTTGCAGCACCCAAGGGATGACCTGAGCCACGATGACGCATTGGATGACCGATCCCGACAAGCCCGACGATCAGTCCGATCTGGCGGTCAAGCCGCGCACGCGGTCACAGCGTCCGCCGATGTACAAGGTGCTGCTTCTGAACGACGACTTTACGCCGATGGAATTTGTGGTCCATGTGCTGGAACGACTGTTCCACCTGACCCATGCCCAAGCCATCGAGATCATGCTGACCGTGCATCGCAAGGGCGTCGCGGTTGTCGGCGTGTTTTCCCACGAGGTGGCCGAAACCAAGGTCGCCCAGGTGATGGAACTGGCGCGCCGCCAGCAGCACCCGCTGCAATGCACCATGGAAAAAGAGTAATCACGTGACCCATTCACGACTGGAACTGGCCTTTCCGGACGGCCCGCCGGAGGGCCGGGTGCTGTTCGTCGGCGCCGCCGCTGCCGATGACCTGGAGCCGCTGGACCCCGCCCGTCTGCAGATCCTGCAGGGCAATTTTCCCGACCACCAGGGCCTTGCCTCGCGCGGCTATGACGTGGCGACGGAAACGAAGGACCAGTTCGACACGGCCATCGTCCGGCTGCCGCGGGCCAAGGCCGCGTCGCGGGCACGCATTGCGGATGCCGCCGACCGGCTGACCCCCGGCGCCGATCTGTGGATCGACGGGCAGAAGACCGACGGGGTCGATTCCCTGCTGCGCGAATTGCGCAAGTTGGCCCCCGTTTCGGATGTGCACAGCAAGGCACATGGCAAGATCTTCCGGCTGACTTTGCCCGAGGCCGGTTGGCTGCCCGAGGATTGGGAAAGCCGCGCGACCGAGGTCGCCCCCGGTTTCACCACGCTGCCCGGCGTCTTTTCCGCGGACGGCATCGATGCCGGATCGCAGATGCTGGCCGATCACCTGCCCGACAAGCTGCCGACCCGCATGGTCGATCTGGGCGCGGGCTGGGGCTGGCTTTCGGCGCAGGTTCTGAAACGCAAGGGCGTCGATGTACTGCACCTGGTCGAATCCGATCACGCCGCGCTGGAATCGGCACGCCGCAATGTCACCGATCCGCGCGCCGTCTTTCATTGGGCCGATGCCCGCGAATTCCGTCTGCCCGACCCGGTCAACGGCATCGTCATGAACCCGCCCTTCCACGAAGGTCGCCAGGCCGACCCCAAGCTGGGCGCAGCCTTCATCGTCTCGGCCGCGCGTCTCTTGACCGGCGCGGGCAAGCTGTGGATGGTCGCGAACCGCCATCTGCCCTATGAATCCGTGCTGGCCCAGTATTTCGGCCAGGTCCATGAGATCGGTGGCGACACCCGTTTCAAGATCATCGAGGCGACCGCTGCCGGCAAGGGCAGCGCCACCAAGGGTGCCACATCAAAGGGACGGCGCAAATGAGCATGTCCGTCCAAGGCAAGGTCGCCATCGTGACCGGTGCCGCACGCGGCGTCGGGCTGGCCATCGCGCGCCATCTGGCCGAACGCGGTGCTTCGGTCATGTTCGCCGACAATGACGAAGCGGCACTGAATTCGGTCATCTCGGATTATGACGGCGAACAGACGCAGGTGCGCCGGTTCGCTGGAAGCATGTCCGAAAAACTGTGCATGGCCAACCTGTTGTCAGCGACACTTGATGCGTTCGATCGGGTCGATATCCTGGTCAACGGGCACCGTTTCGTGCGCGACAGCGATCCCTTGGACACCGACATGGATCAGCTGGAGGAGATGCTGCGCCAGAACATGCTGTCGGGCCTGCGCCTGTCGCAGCTGGTCGCCAAGCGCATGATCAAGCAGGCCGAAGGCGAAGGGCCGACGGCGCAGACCGGCGCCATCGTCAATATCTCGACCCTGGCGGCGCGGCGCCCGATACCGACCATGCTGGGCTATTCCATCGCCTGCGCCGCGCAGGAACAGGCGACCCGCGGTCTGGCGTTGGCGCTGGCCCCGCACCGCATCCGCGTGAACGGCGTCAGCTTCAGCAGCGTCATGTCGCATGAGTTGCAATGCGCGCTGAAGGACGATCCCGAAAAGCGCGCCCAGATCATCGCGGGGACGCCGATGGGGCGCATCGCCCCCGCCGACGAACTGGCCGAGGCGGTGCATTACCTGGTCAGCGACGGCGCGCGTTTCGTTACCGGTCAGATCCTGACCGTGGACGGGGGCCGCAGCCTGGCCGACCCGGTGACGGCGCAGATCCTCTAGGCTTCGTCGGGATAGGCGGTGCGACAGGCGTCCACCGCCGCCTTGGCGCGGCTGGCCAAGGCCTGCTGGCGTTCGACCAGACCGTCGCGCTTGCGCAGTTCGGTGGCGGGGTCGATCGGCACGCGATAGCGTTCCTGATCCACGTAATCGCGCCAGCAGGTATAGGTGGTCACGTGGTCCTGGCCGTTCCGGTCGCGATAGACCCGCTGACATTGCGTCGGGCGGGTGCGGACGACCTGCCGTTCCTGCCAGGCGTAACCGCGCGACAGATTGCCCTCGACCTCGGCCAGCAGGCGGCTGACGACGCGATATTCGTCCGTATTGCGCGAAATGCAGCGTTCCTGCGGGGTGGCGCAGGCGGACAGTGCCAGGGGCAGGGCGATCATCAGGGCAAGGGTGGTGTTGCGGGGCATCGGCGCTCTCATTACAGCAGGTGGGGCATGCTAGCCGCCCCACGCACGGCTTGGCAAATCACATATGAGGCCCGACATGGACGAACAGCGCCGCCAAGCCGCAGGCTGGTTCAAGGAACTTCGCGACCGGATCGTGACCGCATTCGAGACGCTGGAAAACGAAGGTCAGGGCACAACCGCCCCCGGCCGCTTCGAGGTCACGCCCACGACCCGCGACAATGATGGCGGCGGCGGCCTGATGTCGGTCATGCGCGGTGGCCGAGTCTTTGAAAAGGTCGGCGTCAACTGGTCCGAGGTTCACGGCACCCTGGCCCCCCGTGCCCAGGCCGCGATGACCGCGCGCGGCGTGCCGGGCATGGACACCGACCCACGCTTCTGGGCCAGCGGCATCAGCCTTGTGGCGCATATGCAGAACCCCCACGCGCCCGCCGTCCACATGAACACCCGCATGTTCTGGACCCCCGGCGCGATGTGGTTCGGGGGCGGCGCCGACCTGAACCCCTGCATCGAATATGCCGAAGACACGGGCCATTTCCACGACACCCTGCGCGGTGCCTGCGATGCCCATGGCGCCGATTACTATGACCGCTTCAAGGCCTGGGCGGATGAATATTTCTTCATCCCGCATCGCGGGCGGGCGCGGGGTGTCGGCGGCATCTTCTATGATGATCTGAACACCGGTGACTGGCAGGCCGATTTCGATTTCACCCGTGCCGTGGGCGAGGCGTTCCTGCCCGCCTTCCTGCCGCTGGTGCGATCCCGCATGACCACCGATTTCACCGATGCCGACAAGGATACCCAGCTGATCCATCGCGGTCTCTATGCGGAATACAACCTGGTCTATGACCGCGGGACCAAGTTCGGTCTGGAAACCGGCCACAACCCCGATGCGGTGCTGATGAGCCTGCCGCCTTTGGCCAAATGGGTCTGACGCCACGCGGCAATTGGGCCATATGACCTTTACTATTCGGTCATATGGCCTATATTGAGGCAAGCGGAGGATGTCATGCAGCTTGCCGAACACAAACGCCAGCCAGTCCAGGTCAATGCCGTCGCGCTGAAGGCTTATGCACGCATCGCGGCGGCCTGGGGGTTGGGACAAAGGGAGGCCGCGCGCCTTGCCGACATGTCCGAAAGCACCTGGAAGCGCGCTCGCAGGCCCGACTTCACCGGAGAGTTGACGCAGGATCAACTGCTGCGCCTCAGTGCGTTGATCGGCATCTACAAATCGCTGGAGCTTTATTTCTCGGAACCGCTGGCGCGCCGCTGGTTCACGCGTGCCAATACCGGGCCCTTGTTTGCGGGCAGCCGCCCCATCGATACCGCGATCGATGGCGGCCTGCCGCAGATCATGGCGATCAGGACCTATCTTGACGCCCTGCGTGGCGGCGCATGAAACAGACCGAGATTTCGGATCGCGGACTGGTCCGGCTGCTGCCTGCGACCTATCACAAACCTCCGGCGCTGCGGGGTCTCTACGATACCGAGGAAGAGCTGGAGATCCTGACCCAGATCGAGGCGATGACCAGCGGACGGTTGCTGGCCGAGAGCGGCCGCAACCCGCATCTGGACCCGCGCGAGCTGGCGTGGCGGCGCCGTGACCGCGACCTGCGGATCTATGGCGACACGCATGTCAACGCGGCCTTTACCTATACCCGCAAGGGCGGCAACCGCTTCAATTCCGGTGAACGCGGTGCGTGGTATTGCGCTTGGAACGTCATGGTCAGTCTGGCCGAAGTGGCTTGGCACCGGACCAGAGAGCTGGGCTTTGCCGGCTGTTATCAGGACAACGCCCGCTATGTCGAATTGTTGGCCGATTTCATCGGCATTTTCGACGACATGACCGATGAACCCGACCATCCCGCCCTGCATCCCGACCCCGCAATGGGATACCCCGCGGGCCAGGGATTGGCCGAAACGCTGCGCCGCAAGGGATCGCGCGGCCTGATCTATCCGTCGGTGCGCGCCCTGGCCAAGGGCGGAAACTGCCTTGTCTGCTTTGAGCCGCGCGCCATTCAGAACGTCCGGCCGGGGGCGTCCTGGGACCTGGTCTGGGACGGATCGCCGGATTACTCGGTCGTCGCCGTCGCCTGATCGACAGGGCCATCGGTTCGGTCATAGGTGGGCGACGCGTGGCGCATATGGGGGCGCCACGCGGATCAGCGGCTCAGGCCTGCGCGGCTTTTTCCATCCAGGCGCGGTGGCGTTTTTCATCCATCAGCGCATGTTCGAAAAACTCGCGCGATTCCTGGATCGCATCGTCATGGTTGCGGGCACGGTCATAGGCGGCGACGGTGTCGTCCTCGTTGCTGCGCATCGCTTTCAGGATGGCCGTGTCGCCCATCAGATCGGCCAGGGCGATCTTTCCCGTGGTCAGCCACTGCTTCATGTCGCCACCCTCGGGGATTTCTGCATTCACGGAGATGGCGATTTTCTGCAACGTGTTCAGATGCTGGATGTGATCCTGCCGGAATTCGGCGACCCGCGTCGCCAGTTCGGGGTCCGACAGACGTTCGATCGTGCTGTCATAGGCGGCGATGGCGTCATGTTCCAGAGAGATGAGGTTCGTCACCAGGTCGCTGAATGCGGTTTCGGTTCCTACGGTCGTGACCATGTCGGTTATCCTTGCCATTATGATTAAAAGGTTGCGGTGGCGGTCAGAGAAAGACCCAGAGCGCCACCAGGATCATCGCCGCGACGGCAATGACGGGCGCGGCGATGGCGATGCCGACCAGCTGCCCCTGTTCCTTGCCTTGCGTGCGATAGTAATCGGTATCTGCGGGCAGCCCCCCTTCGGCCGCCGATCGATCCAGCGTGTCGCCCTTGTCTTCATGCTGTTTCATGGCAGCCTCCGGTTCGTGTCAGGGTGTCGGTGCGCGTTACTGCTGTTCGGTCTGGGTGCCGCTGTTCGGGCGGGCCTTGCCTAGGTCGGGTTTCTGACCCAAAGGCTCGGGACGTTCCCGCACCGAGAATTCGGCGCGTCCGTCCAGCGAGGGGCCAGAACTCCACCGACCTTCGGGGGTCGGTTCGTCCAGCGACGTGTTCAGGAAGTAATAGGAATGTTCGGTCGCCTCGTGGTCCTGGGGCGTCGAATTGGGGACCGGCAGGGCCTGTTCCCAACCGCCCAGTTCCTCGATCACCGCCAGCCACTGCTGCTGATGCATGGTGTCGCGCGCGATCAGGAAGGACAGCATGTCCTTCATCCCGGCATCATCCGTCATGTTATAAAGCCGCGAGGCCAGAACCCGCCCGCCGCTTTCGGCGGTGGCATTGGCCATCATGTCGGCGGCCAAGTTGCCGGTGGCATAGACATGGCTCATGTCGAAGGGGACGCCATTGGCGTTCACCGGCATCGCCGACAGCCCCGACGACAGGATGTGGCGCGGGTTGGCCCCGCCCATGATCGCGTTGACGACGGGGTCCTTGGCAGCCTCTTCCTGCACGCTGAGTGGCGCCCCTTCCAGGTTCAGCGCGACGGCATGGCCCAGGAATTCGATATGGGACAGTTCCTCGGTCGCCGTCATCATCAGCATGTCACGGTACTTGGCATCGCCGCGCGCCCATGGCCTGAAAGAAATACTGCATGGCGACGCGGATCTCGCCCTCGACCCCACCGATCGCCTGCTGAAGGTACTTGGCAAATTGCGGATCGGGACGGTCGACGCGGACCTGGCATTGCAGCTTGCTGGAATGGTGAAACACGGGGCTTCCTCCTTGGAAACAGGGATGACCGCCCGTTGCGATCACAGGGAAGAAACAGGGGCGGCGCGGCCATCGTTCCCCCGGCAAATATAGATCAATCCGGGCTGTTTTCCGCCGATGACGGGATGGCCCGCCAGACCCCGCCAAGTCACGCTCTGGGCGGCCAAGGGCGCGGTTTTGCCCCGTCGCCGCGCGTGACGACCGGGGCGGCGACAGGGGAAGGTCCATGGAACAGGGCGGAAACGCATGTGTTCGCCTGCAGATGCCCCCCTGAATGCCCCTGTCGGAGACGCTGACCATGTCACCCTTCCTTACTCTGTCGATCGCGGGTTTCGCGGCGACCGCCATCAGCTTTGGCCCCGCCCGGATGGGGTTCGGCCTGTTCCTATCCCAGTTCAGGGACAGCTTCGGGATCGGGACGACCATGGCCGGCCTGATCTCGGGGGCGGGCTTTGCGGGCTTTCTGCTGGGGCTGATCGCGGCCTATGCCGCGACGGCATGGCGCGGCCCGCGGCTGCCGGTGCTGATCGGCCTGTTTCTGGCGACGACCGGCATGGCCATCGTGGCCGTGGCCCCCAATGCGGGAACGCTGTCGGTGGGGGTCGTCATGGCCATGAGCAGCGCGGGCTTTGCCTGGTCGCCCTTCAACAACGCGGTGCATCAGCAGGTTGAACCCGACATGCGGTCCCGGTCGCTGTCGGTTGTCAGCACCGGCACCAGCCTTGGCGCCGCGCTGGCAGGCGCCATCGCGCTGGCGCTGATGTTGGGCGGGGCATCCTGGCGGATCGCATGGGCGGCCTTCGCTGCGGCGGCGCTGGCCAGCCTGATCGGCAATCTGGTGGCGATGCGGGGCGTTGCGGGTCAGCCGGGCAGGGGGCGGTCGAACTGGCGGGTGCTATGCGTGATGCCAGCGCTGCCGCTTTATCTGTCGGCACTGTCCTTCGGGGTCACCACGACCGTCTTCATCTCGTTTGCGACGGACAGGGTCGTACGGGCGGGCGGGTTGGAGGGGCTGCCCCTGCAGGCATCCCCCGCCGTGATGTTCATCATCTATGGCATCGCCGGGCTGGCCGCCCTGGGGACGGCGGCGATCAAGGACAGGATCGGCCTGCCACGTCTGGTGCGGGGGCTGCTGGTGGTTTCGGCGCTGTCGCTGGCGCTGATCGCGGTCCTGCCCACCAGCTGGCCCGGCGTGGCGGCCGCAGCGGGCCTGCAGGGCATCTTCGTCATGATGATGAGCGCGGTGCTGGCCTTCTGGTCCGAACGCCTGTTCCCGGAACTGCCCTCGTTCAGCTTCACCGCGACGCTGCTGGCGGTGGCCCTGGGCAGCGTGATAGGTCCCGCGCTGGCGGGGGTCCTGTCGGACGGCCTGTCCCCGGCCGCGATGTTTCTGGCGGCGGCGGCCCTGTCGGGTGCCACGGCCATCGCCATGCGCCCCCGGCTGATCCGCGAAACGCCGCTGGATTGCGAAGATCAGCCGGGTCCCGCGCGCTGATTTGCTGCGTGCGAACACCATCGGTTGATCCGGGCCGCGGAAGTCTGCATCTTCGGGGAAACCAATCGCAGCCTTTGCGCTTGTATCATCACGACAAATGCCTGCCACGCGCAGAGGATGGAACATCATGCCGATAACGATCCTTCCCGGCAGCTATTGCGGGGCCGCACCGCCGCCCGGAACTGCATGGCAATCCTGGAACCTGGACCCCGTTCTGCTGGGCGTCCTGCTGCTGATGTGGCTGGTCGTCAGGCGTCAACCGACGGGTACGCCCGCCATGCTGGTGCTGGCTGTGGCCTTCGTGTCGCCGCTTTGCGCGATCTCGGTCGGGCTCTTCTCGGCGCGGGTGGTGCATCACGTGCTGCTGGTGGCGGTGGCGGCGCCCTTGCTGGCGGCAGCGATGCCGCGTCGGGCAGGGCATGTGGGGGTGCATTTCGCCATCTCGACCAGCGTCCTGTGGCTGTGGCATGTGCCGGCGGCCTATGACCTGGCGCTGGCCGACATGGGCGTCTATTGGATCATGCAGGTCAGCCTGCTGGCTTCGGCGGTGCTGTTCTGGAACGCCGTCCTGTCGCAGAAACCATCGGCGCAATCGGTGCTGTGGTCGCTGGCAGGGCTGATCCAGATGGGGATGCTGGGCGCGATCCTGACCTTCGCACCCGCGCCCCTTTACGAGGCGCATGCCATCGCGCCGCTGGCCTGGGGCATCAGCCCGCTGTCCGACCAGCAGCTGGGGGGCCTGATCATGTGGGTGCCCGCGATGATCCCCTATGCCGCGATGATCGCCCTGCAGGCGCGTCGCGGCTGGCAGATGGCGGAACGCGCATGAACGGTCTGGAGGCGGTCATCCCGCATCTGAAATCGCTGCATATCGGCATGCTGGTCATCTGGTGCGCGGGGCTGTTCGCGCTGCCGCTGATGCTGGCGCGCCATGATCCGGCCATCGGGCAGGCGGATTATGCCCGCATCAGGCGGGCGACGCATTATGCCTATGCCTTTGTCATCACGCCCGCGGCGGTGATCGCCATCGCCTCGGGGACGGGGCTGATCTTTCTGCGCGGGGTCTTTTTCACCTGGCTGTTCGCCAAGCTGGTCTTCGTGGCGGCCATGGTCGGCTTCCATGTCTGGATCGGCTATGTCCTGGTCGAGGTGGCCGAACGCAAGGGCGTCCACAGGGTCCCCCGTGCGACCATGCCGCTGCTGGTGCTGATGGTGCCCATCACCTGCGTCCTGGTGCTGGTCCTGGCCAAGCCCGACCTGGACCAGATCCCCTTGCCGGACTGGCTTTACGAACCGCTTGGCAATCAGTTGCCCTTCGAAGTGCCAAGACGATGATCGAACACGAGTTTTCCCCCATGCCAGCCCGTGATCATGACCACGATGACCGCAAAACCCGACAGCAGTATGCCATAGGGCAGGACCGCCTGTTCATATCCTTCGTGCAGCCGGTATCCCCAGTTCGCCCCCAGGATCGACAGCAGCATGACCGCGATCACGAAATGCGTCCAGGCGGGCGCGCGGATGCGGATGCCCGACACCAGCAGCAATTCGGCCGTGCCGGTGGCCCCTGCCGCCAGTCCGAACAGGAAGGCCGTGCCTGCCGCCCAGATCGCGGCGCGCGCCCAGAACAATTCGCCCGACCAGAAATACAGCATGTCCGCACCGAAGGCGCAGAAGGTCAGCGCCACGGGAAAGGCGACGGTCATCGCGTGCAGCGGATGACCCCAGATCCCGACGATGGATTCGGTCCGGTTATAGCCGGGATAATCAAGGATCGGGTCGTCCAGCCCCCTGGATTTCTTCTGAACCATCTTCGGTCTCATGCGCGCCCCCTGATGCGGTTGTCCGTTCTCCTTGTAACACCAACCGTGCTGGCTGGTTGCGAAGAAAAGCTGTCCACCGTCCATCCGGCGGGACCTGCGGCTCAGGCCATCGCGGAATTGTGGTGGGTGCTGCTGGCGGGATCGGTCGCGATCGCGGCTCTGGTGGCGGGGCTGGTTCTGTGGGCATGGCGGCGCCCCGAGGGTGCGGTATCCGAACGCCGCTTCGTGATCTGGATGGGGCTGGCCTTTCCCATGACCGTGCTGGCGGCCCTGCTGGCCTATGGGCTGGTCATCGGCGAAAGGCTGCTGCCGCATCAGGGACCGGATGTCGTGTCCGTCACCGCCGAGGCGCGCCAATATGCCTGGCGCTTCGGCTATGCCGACCTGCCGGGGCGCGTGACCGAGGATGTGCTGCACATCCCGGCCGCCCGGCCGGTGGACGTGGCGATCACCTCGCTTGACGTGATCCATGCCTTCTGGGTGCCGCGCCTGGCGGGCAAGCTGGACGCCGTGCCGGGGCATGTGAACACCTTGCGGATCGAGGCGGCGGCCCCCGGCGAATATGCGGGGCTTGGCGCGGAATATAACGGCCCCGGATATCGCGGGCACCGGTTCACCGTCATCGCCCATGACGCGGCCGGATGGCAGGCATTTCTGGAAGGGGACGCACCATGAACGCCTTGCAAAGGCATCGCGCCCTGTCGCGCATCTGGGCATCGGACCCGGGCTGGCGGGGGTGGTTCACCTCGGTCAACCATACCGATCTGGGGCGCATGTTCATGGCGGTCTCGGCCTTCTTCTTCATCGTGGGCGGCATCCTGGCGATGCTGATCCGCGCCCAGCTGGCCAGCCCGCGGTCGGCCTTTCTGGGACCGGATCATTACAACCAGATCTTCACGATGCACGGGACTATCATGATGTTCCTGTTCGCCATCCCCATGTTCGAAGGGCTGGCCGTCTATCTGCTGCCCAAGATGCTGGGGTCGCGCGACCTGGCCTTTCCACGCCTGACGGCCTACGGGTTTTGGTGCTATGTCTTCGGCGGCGCGATGATGATCTTCTCGCTGCTGGCGGGGATCGCGCCCGACAGCGGCTGGTTCATGTACCCGCCCCTGTCGTCGACGATCAATTCGCCGGGGATCAACTCTGATTTCTGGCTGATCGGCATCACCTTCGTCGAAATATCGGCCATCGCCGCCGCGGTCGAGATCACAGTCACCATCCTGCGATACCGCGCGCCGGGCATGTCGCTGGCCCGCATGCCGATCTTTGCGTGGTACGCGCTGGTGACGGCGGTGATGATCCTGACGGGCTTTCCGCCGCTGATCCTGGGGTCCATCCTGCTGGAGCTGGAGCGGTCCTTCGGCCTGCCGTTCTTCCAGGTGGCCGAAGGGGGCGATGCGCTCTTGTGGCAGCACCTGTTCTGGCTGTTCGGCCACCCCGAGGTCTATATCATCTTCCTGCCCGCAGCCGGGGCCATTTCCACGATCCTGCCGGTCATGTCGCGCACGCGCCTGCTGGGGCATCAATGGGTGATCGCGGCGGCGATCTCTCTGGCGGTTCTCAGCTTCGGGCTGTGGGTGCATCACATGTTCACCACCGGCATCCCGCATCTGGCGCTGGCGTTCTTCTCGGCGGCCTCGACCTTGGTCGCGGTGCCGACGGCGGTGCAGATCTTTGCCTGGATCGGCACCATCGCCAAGGGCCGACCCCAACTGCACCTGCCGATGATGTGGATGCTGTCCTTCTTTGCCACCTTCGTCATCGGCGGCCTGACGGGGGTGATGGTCGCGGTCGTGCCCTTCGACTGGCAGGCGCATGACACCTATTTCATCGTGGCCCATTTGCATTACGTCCTGATCGGCGGTTTCGTCTTTCCGATGCTGGGGGCGCTTTACTATTGGATGCCGCATGTCACCGGTCGCAAGACCTTCTTCAAGCTGGGCAACACCGCCTTCTGGCTGATCGTGCCCGGGTTTCACGGCACCTTCCTGCTGCTGCACTGGGTCGGGCTGTTGGGCATGCGCCGCCGCATCGACACCTTCGATCCGGGCCAGGGGTGGGAGGTGATCAACATCATCGCCTCGGTCAGCAGCTTCGTCATGGCGATCGGCTTTGCGCTGGTGGTGATCGACGTGGTGGTCAACGCCGCCGTGGCGATCCGCGGGTCGCGCGACCCCTGGGGGGCAGGGACGCTGGAATGGGCGATGCCGACACCTGCCGCGCCCTACAATTTTGCCAGCCTGCCGCAGATCACGTCGCGCGAACCGCTGTGGGACCAGCCGGACCTGCCGGTCTGCCTGGCCCGGGGCGAGGGGTATCTGGGTGATCCGTCCCGCAACCGGCGCGAGACGCTGACCGTCGAACCGACCACCGGCACGCCGGAATACATCGTCGTCTTTCCCGGCAACACCGCCCTGCCGGTGCTGATGTCGGCGGTGACGGGGCTGTTCTTTTTGGGGATGCTGATCAAGGCCTATTGGTTGGTGCCGATTTCGGGCGTCGGGGTGCTGGGCTGCGCTCTGGTCTGGGCGTGGGGCCTGCGCCGCACGACCCCCGAAGGCCTGCTGCCGGTCGGACGCGGTCTGTCCCTGCCCGTCGCCTCCGAGGTCGCCCATCCCCCCGGCTGGTGGGGGTCGCTGTTCCTGTTGCTGGCGAACGGGACCTTCTTCGGATCGCTGCTGTTCGGATATGCCTTCCTTTGGACCATCGCGCCGAATTGGCCGCCCCAAGCCTGGGCCCAGCCCGGGCTGCTGCCCTTGGCGCTGCTGGCCGGTGGGGCGGGCGCGGGCCTGGTCGCCGCGCGTGTCCGGACGTTGTGGTGGCTTAGCTGCGCGGCCATGCTGGCCATGGCGCTGGCGGCGGTGATGGTGCTGCGCGCGGTTCCCGATCCCACCCAGCATGCCTATGCGGCGACGGTCTGGGTGCTGTCGGGTTATGCCATCCTGCATCAGGGGCTGGCACTGGTCATGGCGGCATTCTTCGGCGCGACGCAGATCGCGGGGCATGCGCCTGAAACCACGGTCGGGTTGCAACGGATCGCCCGGCTCTGGTCCGATTACGCCGTGGCCGTGTCGGTCATCGGGATCGGCGCCGCGATTCTGCCGGGGTTGGGCTGATGGGGACCGTCATCCGCATCGCCCTGCCGCTGACGATGTGGCTGGCCGCCTTCAGCGCCGTCTATGGGCTGAACGGCTGGCTGTGCACGACCGGAGTATCGTCCGCCACCGCCCGAACCCTGGTGGCCGCAGCCGTCCTGCTGGCCATCGCGATGCAGGCCGGTCTGATCTGGTGGCTGCGGCGGTCGGACTGGGCCGCGGCCGGACCCGTGCTGCGCCATGTGGCCCTGACACTGGGCGTCGTGGCGCTGATCGGGACGGTCTGGACTCTGGTGCCGGGTCTGATGCTCAGCAGATGCATGTGACAGGCCAAGGGCCGGGTCCGGCGTCCTGACGGCTGACATTCGAGGAGGCGACGCACACAATAATTGTTGTCTGGACAGGAATTATCCTTTCAATTTTCTGCAACCTGCTGCCAATAGGGAAAGAATACAAATTCGGGAATACGACGCGGTTTGGACGGTGGCCGTCCCTGCAACCGGCGGGCGTGTTCCCGATCGACCAGTGACAGGGGGGCCGGATGGACCACGTGACAGGGCGGCAGGCAATCATTCAGGACCATGCAGCCTTTCTTGAGGGGACGCATGATTTCCAGGCCGATATCGCCATGCTGGCAGGCAGCAACCTGATCGGCACGATCCTTGAAACCGTGATGCTGGCCACGAACATGCGCTTTGCCGCGGTGGCGCGGGTCACCGCGGATCGATGGGTCGCCTGCCGCACCATCGACGAGGTCAATTTCGGCCTGAAGGCCGGCGATGAGATCGAGATCGAGTCCACCTTCTGCCAATCGGTCCACAAGACCTCGAACAAGGTGGTGTTCAACGATGCCGCGACCGACGAGGTCTATGGCGGTCATCCCATCGCGGCCCGGTTCGGCATCGCCAGCTATGCCTCGATCCCGATCCATCGCAGCGACGGGACCTTCTTCGGCACGCTTTGCGCCATCGACAACGAACCGCGCGACGTCAAGCATCCGCGGGCCGTCGCGATGCTGGAGATGTTCGCCGACATCATCGGCCAGAGCCTGGAGACCGAAGAACGGCTGGAGGCGCATGAGCTGATGGTCGCCCACGAGCGTGAACTGACCCGCATCCAGGAAGAATTCGTCGCCGTCCTGGGCCATGATCTGCGCAACCCCGTGGCGGCGCTGGATGCGGGCTTTCGCCAGTTGGGCAAGGAGCGGATGACCGAGCGGGCGCAGATCATCCTGCCGATGATGCGGTCGTCGCTGCGCCGCATGAACGACCTGATCGAGAATATCATGCTGCATGCCAAGGCCCGATTGGGCGGCGGCATCCGCATTTCGGCCGAAATGGACGCACCCCTGGCCGGGGCCGTGACGCAGGTGGTCGAGGAAATCCGCGCCGCCTCGCCCGATCATCAGATCGCGCTGGACATGGCGATCGACCGTCCCGTCAGCTGCGATGCGCAGCGGGTCGCGCAGGCGGTCTCGAACCTTTTGTCGAACGCGGTTCGCCACGGCACGCAGGGTGCGCGCGTTCACGTGCATGGCGGGCTGGACGACCGCGGCGTCGTGATCAGCGTGACGAACGAAGGTCCCCCGGTTCCCGCCGAGTTGCAGAACGAACTGTTTCATCCGTTCCGTCGCGGCACCCATGCCGCGGGCGAGGGGCTGGGGCTGGGGCTTTACATCGCCTCGTCGATCGCGACCGCGCATAACGGTTGCATCGAGGTCACCTGCGAGGGCGGGACGACGACGTTTTCCTTCCGGCTGCCGCTGCTGACCTCGGTTGCGCCTGCCAACCGGACGCAGGAAATCTGGAAGGCCGGTTGACCTGCGATCACGACAGACGGCTTTCGCCGCAGGGCCGGGTCCGGACGAGCGCCGCCCGCTGACATGTGGACGGCGCGCGATGCAGCGCCGCCCGGATCAGGACATCCGATAGCCGAAATCGCGTTCCCGGCCGCCATCCTGGTCATGGGCTGCCAGCATCAGGCCGCGTTTCGTCTGGCTGGACATGTTATGGGCATGCATCGCAAGTTCGGTCCGGTTTCGCACATCCAGCTTGCGGAAGATGTTGGTCAGGTAATGCTTGACCGTCTTCTCGCTCAGGTTCAGGGACCGGCCGATCTCCTTGTTGCAGCATCCCCTGCGGATCAGGACATAGATCTCGCTTTCGCGCTTGCTGAGGATGCTGGTATCGGCTTCGGCCTCCAGGGCCGGCAGGCTGCCGATCGAGGCCAGGATCCGCGCCCCCAGATGCGGGGTGATATGGGCGACGCCATTGGCCAGGCGGTTCAGAACCTGGCACAGTTCGTCGCCGCAGATCCCCTTCAGCACATATCCCGACGCGCCAAAGCGCATCGCGTCCAGCACGTCCTGCGGCTGTTCGGATATGGTCAGGACAAGAATGCGGGTCCGGGGCCGGCTGCGCATGATCTCGCGGACGGCGGCCAGGCCCGTTCCGGGGATGCCCAGATCCAGGATCAGGATGTCGGGCGCATCGCGTTGCACCATGTCGATCGCATCGGCGGCCGTATGGCCCGTTCCGGTCACGCGAAACCCGCTGAAGCTGGCGATGACATGCATCAGCCCTTCGCAGACGATGGGGTGGTCATCCACGACAGCCACGGTGATGTCAGCCATGCCGGTCCTCCGCCTTGATCAGGGGAAAGCTGGCGCGGATTTCGATGCGCTGATCGGGCTGGTCCAGGATCTGGAAGGTTCCGCCCAGGCTTTCGATACGGTGGCGCAGGTTGCGCAGGCCCATCGGACGGCGCGCCGCGTCATGGACCGCGTCCCGGCGGTGGCGCGCACGATTGCTGACCGTCACAACCATGCGGTCGCCCTCCAGGTGCAGGCGGACCTGCTGATCCTTGCCGCCGGCATGTTTGAAGGCGTTGTGCAGCCCTTCCTGGACCAGCCGGCAGATGGCGATCTTGACCGGCAGCTGGGGTTCGGCAAGTCCCTCTTCCATCGTGACCGTCACATCCGTCGACGTGCGTCTGCGGTGATCGTCGATGATCGTGGTGACGGCGCGGGCCAGCGGCATTTCGGGCAGCGGCGTCTGGCTGGTGCCGCTGAGCAGGGCCTGGACCTCGCTCATGGCTTCTTCCAGGATCTGGCGGACCGACTGGACGCTGTCTTCCTGCGGTGCGCCCGACAGGGGGGCGGGTTTCATCCGCAACAGGGCAACGGTCAGCAGCTGTCCGATCCCGTCATGGATGTCGGCATTGATCTGGCGCATCTGGGCCTTCTGATCCTCCTGCTGGCGCCGCGCCTCCTGCTGGATGCGCGACTGGGTTTCCATGCTGTGATCCAGACGCCTCGACAGTTCGGCCAGGCGCGCGCCCAGATCGCGGTGCTGACGGCGGATCAGCGCGTCGCCATGGTGCAGGACCAGCCCCAGGACCGACAGGAACATCGCGCCGACGATGGCCAGGATGGCCCAGGTCTGCCAGCGCGCGCGGCTCAACGCGTCGGTGGCGACGGCGGCGTTCTGGTAATACTCGGCCACCGCGACGATGCGGTTCAGGGACCGGATGCGAATGGGCACATAGATCTCGAACAGGCGGGGTCCGGTCGAGGCGACCGCTTGGCCGGGGGCCGGATGGAAGGCATGGCCGACGCTGACCGAAATCTCGCCCGCCAGGGCGGTTTCCAGTTCGGGACTGACCGGCAATGCCCGGCCGGTCAGACCGGGGCGCGACGCATAAAGGACGGTGCCGTCGGCATTCCAGATTTTCATCTCGACCACGCCAAGCGAGGCGGCGATGTCGTGGTAATAGCTGTCCATCACCTGCAGCAGCTGGGGGTCCAGCCTGTCGACCGCCAATTCCTCGGCATGGCGGTTCAGCATCGACTCCAGAACGGTGGCCGCGCGATGGCCGACCTCGGTCTCGACCATCTGCTGCAGCCGCGAGGCCGTCCAGACGCCCAGGATTGCCAGGCCTATCAGGACGATCAGCGCGCAATGCGTCAGGTATTGGCGCAGCGGGGCGTTCTGGTCACGGCTGTGTCGGGCCGGCGGCGCATGCATGAGAGTGGTTTGGTCAGACAATCGTGTCAACGCGCCCTCCACTCGTTGCATCATATCGTTCCAGACTGTCTGGGAAGGTATCAAAAGCAGGCCCGATCACATAGGCGTCATTCGGTCCGAACCGGCCATACTGTCCAAAAGGACAGGTATCCCGCCGGACCAATCGCCGGTTCGCGGCACCGGGAATTATCCTAGGTTGTGCGGGATGGGGACCGGCGCCGCGGCGCCCGGTCCGGCCCGCACCCCGGGCCAGGCGCGATTCGCGGGTCGGACCCGAATGGCGACCAAAGTCCCTAGTCATGCCGACCCTTCGCCGTATAGCGGACTGTCCGTCATGGCGTAACCTTGCCGTGTCGTCCGTCGTCCCACAGCGGAGGCGCGACATGTATCTGGTAAATCGGCCCGCGCCGTCGCGCATCCCCATCGGCCATGTCGCCGGAGGTTGCGCCGCCTTGCGCCCGCCTCTGGTCACGTCAGGAGATGACAATGCCGACGAGTTTTCACGTCAACGCGCACGACCTTCAATTCATCCTCAAGCAGATCGAGGTATCCGAGCTTCAGGCTTCGACGCCGGGGATGACGACGGTTCAGGCGATTCAGGCGGTCTATGGTGTCAGTGCGGCCGATGCGGCCCTGATGCCCGTGGGCCTGCGCACCGTTGATGGCAGCGACAACAGCCTGCTGCCCGGGTCGGAAAGCAACGGTGCGGGCGACACGCCGTTCCCGCGCCTGCTGGACCCGGTCTATTCCAACGAGCAGGACGAAAATCCATTCTTCGGGATCGGCAACACCAATTACGGCAATAACGGGAACGTCGTGGACAGCGATCCGCGCACCATCTCGAACCTGATCGTGGACCAGACCCCGGCGAACGCGGCGGCGATCTATGCGGCGCTGAAGGTCGCGGGGATCACGGGGGCCGATGCGAATGCCGCCGTCGCCGCCATCACCACCGCCTATCAGGCGACGCTGAACGCCAATGGGGCGAATGCCGCCGTGCAGGCCGCCACCGAGGTTCAGGCCGAGGAAGCGGCCGAACATGGCACCGCGGCGGCCGTCCTCAGCGCGGCCATGTCGCGCGCCGACGCCCTGACCGATGCGGGCACATTGGCCCAGATCGCGACCGACGCGGCAGAGGCCGCCGATGACGCCCTGGACCTGCTGCTGACCGACGTGGCAAACGGCGTCGATGCGTCGGGGTCCTTCGCGGCCGCACAGGCGGCCGCCTTGGCGGCCAAGCAGGCGATCGACGCGGTCGCCGATGCCTTGGGCGACAATGCCGTCGCCGCGGTTCAGGACATGGCCTTGGCGGCGCAGGCGTTGCTGGATGCGCTGGACCTGGCCATGGATGACTCGGTGGTCGACTTGGCGGACCAGGCGGCCCTGCAGGCCGCGCAGGCCGCCTATCAGGCAACACTTGGTCCCGACGGCCATGGCGCCGACAGCATCGCCGCGATCGAGGCCGCACGGTTGGAAGCGGTGGCCGATGTCGCGGCCGCCGTGATCGTGCGCGACGCGGCCCTTGCCGAACTGGACGCCGCACAGAATGCCCTTGATGCCGCCATCGCCGCGGCCGGCACCGCAGGCACCCCCGCACAGACCGCCGCCGCCCTGGCCGAAATGCTGGAGGATTACGGCCTCAGCACCGGCCCCGAGGGTGGCCTGGTCATCGACCACGTGTCCCCGGATGTCGGGCTGACATCGCCCTTCAACAGCTTCATGACCATCTTCGGACAGTTCTTCGACCATGGTCTGGACCTGGTGAACAAGGGCGGCAACGGCACCGTCTTCATCCCGCTGCAGGCCGACGATCCGCTGATTGCGGGCGCCGACAAGGTCTTTGGCACGGCTGACGATCTGCCCACGAACCTGCGCTTCATGGCGCTGACCCGTGCCACGCCCGTCGTGGACGAAAACGGGATCGAACAGCACACGAACGCCACGACTTCTTTCGTGGACCAGAACCAGACCTATACCTCGCATGCCTCGCACCAGGTCTTCCTGCGCGAGCAGGTCCGCATGGAGGTCGACGGCGTCACCCGCGCCTATTCCACCGGCCATCTGCTGGATGCGCGCGCCGAAACCGGTTCGCTGGACGGTGCGGTCGGCAACTGGGCCGACGTCAAGGCGCAGGCCCTGTCTGTGCTGGGCATCCGGTTGCAGGACATGGATGTCCACCGCGTGCCGCTGCTGCTGACGGATGCCTATGGCAACCTGATCACCGGGCCGAACGGCTATGCCCAGATGGTCATGGAACCTGACGGCGACCATCCTGAACCCTGGCTGCTGGAAGGTACCGCCGAAGGGATCACCACAGCAGGCAGCATGGCGGCCGGGCCGGCCTTCCTGGTCGACATCGCCCATCACGCCGCGCCCAGTGCCGGGATGACGCCTGATGCCGACACCGTCACCGGCGACGACCACAATCCCAACACCTATGACGACGAGATGCTGGACCTGCATATCGTTTCGGGCGACGGGCGCGGAAACGAGAACATCGCGCTGCAATCGCTGCACGCGATCTTTCATTCCGAACACAACCGCATGATCGAGGAGAACAAGCACACCATCCTGGAGACGAACGACCTGTCGTTCATCAACGAATGGCTGCTGGTGCCCCTGGCCGAGGGGACGAACCTGTCGACCATCGATCCCGACGACCTGGTCTGGAACGGCGACCGGATGTTCCAGGCTGCACGCTTCAGCACCGAGATGCAGTACCAGCACATGGTGTTCGAGGAATTCGCGCGCCGTATCGCGCCGGGCGTCGATCCCTTCGTCTTCACCAACTCGGCCGATATCGACGCCTCGATCGTGGCGGAATTCGCCCATGCGATCTATCGCTTCGGGCATTCGATGCTGACCGATACCGTGGACCGGCTGGGGGCCGACCTGAAGCCGGTGAACGGTGACGCAGAGCAGATGTCGCTGATCGAGGCCTTCCTGAACCCCGAGGCCTTCACCGGCACCGGCGCCACCCTGGACGAGGCGCAGGCGGCCTTCATCCGCGGCCTGACCTCGGATGTGGGCAGCGAGATCGACGAATTCGTCGTGCCCGCCCTGCGCAGCAACCTGCTGGGCCTGCCCCTGGATCTGGCGGCGCTGAACATCGCCCGGGCGCGGGAAACAGGCGTGCCGTCGCTGAACGAGACGCGCGCGCAGCTGTACAATGATTTCGGCCTGCCGGACCTGAAGCCCTATGCCAGCTGGGCCGAATTCACCCAGTATCTGAAGAACCCGTTCTCGATCGCGAACTTCATCGCGGCCTATGGCAACCACGAGTCGATCGAAACCGCCACCACGCTGGAGGACAAGCGCGAGGCCGCCAGCCTGCTGCTGTTCGGTGACGGCACCAACAATGACGGCGTCACCATCCGCGGCGTGACCTATACCAACGAGGATCGGCTGAACTTCCTCAACGGGCGCGGCGGCTATGGCGCGGGCAACGACCGGGGCGGATTGGACAATGTCGACCTGTGGATCGGCGGCCTGGCCGAGAAGGTGACCGAATTCGGCGGCATGCTGGGCACCACCTTCGGCTTCATCTTCGAATACCAGATGGAGCAGCTGCAGAACGGCGACCGCTTTTACTATCTGTCGCGGACCCAGGGTCTGAACCTGCTGGACGCGCTGGAGGCGAACACCTTCGCCGATATCGTGATGCGCAATTCGGACCTGAGCGACGTCTATGCCACGCATATCAACGCCAACCTGTTCCTGACCCCGGACATGATCCTGGAACTGGACCGGGAGATCGCGCAGCGCGACTATAACGGCGACGCCGAGGGTCTCGATCCGATCTGGGACGATCCGCTGCTGCAGCAGCTTGATCCCAAGGTGATCCGGGTGGATTCCGGCGTCACCGACAGCAACGGCCACCAGGTCGGCGGAGAGTTGCATTTCCGGGGCGGCGAGCATGTCGTGCTGGGTGGCACCGAGGGCAACGACCGTCTGACCTCGGACCTGGGCGACGATGCGCTGTGGGGTGATGGCGGCGACGACTATCTGAACGCCGGTGCCGGGGCCGACCAGGTCTTTGGCGGCGACGGCAACGACATCATCGAGGATACCTTCGGCGACAACTTCCTGCGCGGAGAGCGCGGCCATGACGTCGTCTCGTCGTCCCGCGGCATAAACCTGCTGTTCGGCGGCGAGGGCAGCGACGCCCTGCTGATCGGGCAGGATGCGGGCGAGGGCTTTGGCGGCGAGGGCAACGACTTCATCCTTGGCGGTTCGGGCAGCGACAACCTGCTGGGCAACGAGGGCAACGACTGGATCGAGGGCGGTGAGGGTTTCGACATCATCTCTGGCGACAACTCCGAGCTGTTCTTCAACTCGACCATCATCGGCCATGACGTGGCCTGGGGGCAGGGCAACGACCAGGATTATGACCTGGAATCGGGCGACGACATCGCCCTGTCGGGGATCGGCGTCCAGCGCTTCGAAGGGATGTTCGGCTTTGACTGGGCCAGCGGCAAATATGACGTGGCGGGCGTGAACTGGGACTTCAACATCCCGATCTTCACCTCGGCCCCTGCCGACATCCTGCGCGACCGCTTCGACCTGATGGAGGCCATGTCCGGCTGGAAGCATGACGACATCATGCTGGGCGACAACCGTGGGACGACCACCGGCGATATCGACCCCAATGCCAGCTTCGACGAACATGTCCTGGATGCCGCCGGCATCGACCGGATCGAGGGTCTGCGAGCCTGGTTCGACGGCGCGCTGGAAACCCTGGGCGGAACCGGTGCCACCAGCTTCCGGGATGGCAACATCATCATGGGCGGCGAGGGTTCCGACCGGATGATGGGACGCGGCGGCTTTGACGTCATCGACGGTGACGCCTGGCTGAACGTGCGCATCCGCATCATGATCGACGGGGCCGAGTATTCGGCGGAATCGCTGAACAGTTCGCGGGCGGCGGCGGGTCAGTTCGCAGGGCGCGTCTATGCCGTGGGTCCCGATGGACAACCGGACTTCTCGGTCGCGGCCTTCGGGGGACGGTCCCTGACCTCGCTGCTGCTGGACCGGTCGATCAGGCCCGACCAGATGTCCATCGTCCGCGAAATCCTCGGCTCGGACCCCGGCAGCGCACGCGACACGGCGGTCTTTGCCGGTAATTTCGCCGAATACGAGATCGAGGGCCGCGGCGTCCAGCTGCCCGGCAGCCTGCTGATCCAGGCCGCCTATGACGTGGACGGCGACGGGTTCATCTCGGTCCGCGACCTGGGCGGGGACGGACGGGTGGCCTTCGACGATATCGACCTGATCCGCAATATCGAGGATCTGGAATTCGCCGACCAGACCGTGGCGATCGATGCCCCGATCGGCATCAACGTCAACCTTGCGCTTGGGGTGGACGCGGTACCCGCCTCGTTGCCCGCGAACGGGTCGACCATCGGCGGGATGACCGCCCAGGGCGTGCCCGGCACCTTTGCCCTGGCCGCCGGCAGCAGTTCGCTGTTCAGCATGGCCGCCGATGGCACGCTGGCCCTGGCCGGGTCCCTGGGCACCAACCAGACCCATCAGCTGGACGTGACCTTCACCACCGCCGGCGTCAGCCGGACCGAAAGGTTGCAGGTCGTGACCGGCAGCAACGCGGCCAACATCATCGCCGGATCGACGGATGACGACCTTGTCTATGGCATGGGCGGCATCGATATCCTGGCCGGCAATGACGGCGACGACGTCCTGTTCGGCCAGGCCAGCAATGACCAGCTGAGCGGCGGCGACGGACGCGACACCCTGTCCGGTGGACGCAACAATGACCAGATCCAGGGCGGTGCGGGCGACGATCTGATCCTGTTCGCCTGGGGCGACGGCAATGACGTCGTGGACGGCGGCGAGGGCACCGACCGTCTGCGCATCGACGGCACCACGGCGAACCAGACGTTGACCGTGGGCTGGGACGGCACGGCGCTGACCTCGCTGGCCGGCTTCACCTCGATCACCTCGGTCGAACAGATCCATGTCGATCTGGCCGGCAGTTCCGACACCCTGGCCTATTCGGTCGGATCGGCGGGCGTGGTGGTCGATCTGGGGGCGGGCACGGCGTCGGGCCTCACTTCGGTCGCCAACATCGCCAACGTGCGCGGCGGCAACGGGGCGGACGTGCTGACCGGCAATGCTTCGGCGAACGTGCTGAATGCGGGCGGCGGGGACGACTTCTTCGTCGCACGGGTCGATGATGCCAGCGACCTCTATACCGGGGGGGCAGGCTTCGACACGCTGGACCTGACGGCCTATGCGTCAAACCTGACGGTCGATATGTCCTTCGCGACGGCCACGGTCACGGGGTCCGGCACGACGGCGGCGCTGTCCGATCGGGTTCAGCAGGTCGAGGCGCTGATCATGGGCGCCGGTGACGATCTTGCCTTCGGCAACAACTCGGGCAACCGGTTGCAGGGCGGTTCGGGCAACGACACGCTCGCCGGGGTGAACGGCAACGACACGCTGGAGGGCGGCGACGGCAACGACATGCTGGTCGGCGGCGCCGGGCTGGATATTTTGACCGGGGGTCTGGGCGACGACACCTTCGTCTTTGCCACCACGTCCCACAGCTCGCTGGCGGCATCCGATGTCATCACCGATTTCGGCCAGGCGGGCGCGCCGGGCGGCGATATCATCGATATCGGCGACATGGCCGGGCTGACCTTCCTGTTCCTGGGATCGCAGGGCTTTGCGTCCGGGGGAACGAACCAGGTGCGGGTCTTCAACGACGGGGTCGATACCTTCGTGCAGATCGATACCGACAACGACACCGCCGCCGAGGCACAGATCCGCATCCTGGGTCTGCATGATCTGGGGGCATCCGACTTCGTCTTCTGATCGCTGATCCGCCGCTGACATGTCCCAAGCCGGTTTCCCAAAAAGAGACCGGCTTGTGGCATTTTCTTCGACGTGTCCTTAAAGAACCCGCCACCCCGTCAGCGATCCCTCAAGGTTCTTCCCGACAGGATGCGGCCACCGTTTCGGTCAGCCAGGTGCGGAAACAGCGCATGCCTTGGGTTTCGGTCCGGGTCTGCGGCCAGGTCAGCCAATAGCTGCCCATGTCGACCGCATGGTCGAAGGGACGCGCCAGGCGCCCGCCATCCACCCAGTGCCGGAAAAGCCTGTGCGGCAAAAGGGCGACGCCATGACCTTGGGCGGCCATTTCGGCAAGTGCCAGCGAACTGTCAAGCGTGGGGCCGCGCAGTTTCGGACAGCCGAGGCCGACCCCCTCGAACCAACGCTCCCATTCAAGGCCGCGATAGGATCGCAGCAGACAGGTCGCGGCCAGATCCTCCGGCTTGGACAGCCCTGCGGCAAGGTCGGGCGCGCAGAGCGGTGTCAGCGGCGCCGGCATGATCAGGCAGGACGCCGTTCCGTGCCACGAGCCGTCGCCGAACCGGATCGCCAGATCAAGCCCTTCGCCCGTCAGCGTCACGCGGTTGTTGTTGGTGAAGATCCGCAGATCGACACCGGGATGGGCCGCCTCGAAGACCGCAAGACGCGGGATCAGCCAGCCCGTCGCGAAGGTCCCCACGACACCGACATTCAGCGATTCATGGTATCGCCCGTCGGAAAACCGGTCCAGCGTATCCCCGATGCTGTCCAGCGCCCGGGTCAGGACGGGCGCAAGGGCCATCCCTTCGTCGGTCAGCACCAGCCCGCGCGGCACCCTGCGGAACAGGGCGACGCCCAGCCGGTCCTCCAGGTTGCGGATCTGGTGACTGAGGGCGGCTTGGCTCACGCACAGTTCGACGGCGGCATGGGTCAGCGTCAGATGCCGCGCCGCAGCCTCGAAGGCGCGCAGGGCATTCAGCGGGATGTTCGGTCTGTCCATGCAGATCCATCACATTTTCTCAACGCAGGGACAAGAAATGATCTTTTGCAGGGGAAAATGCCGCCCGCTAAGCCTGTACCGGAAAATATAACTCAACACGGGGCGCGCGGCGGGCGCGTTTCGTCACAGGCGGGACTTCCCATGAAAACCATCCTTCACTGCTGTGTCGCGGCCCTGTTCTGTGGGGCGCCCGCGCTGGCTGCCCCGTTGGCGGACCAGACGTTCCAGCGCCTTGCCGAAACGGTCTTCGACCCCGTCACCGCGGCCCATGACATTCCGGGCATCGCCGTCGGGGTGACCTATCGCGGCAAGACATATGTTCACACCGACGGTCTTGCGGTGCGCGATCCGGCGCAACCGGTCACGGCCGAGACGCTGTTCGAGCTGGGTTCCGTCAGCAAGCTTTTCACCGCTGCCCTGGCGGGGCTGGCGCAGGAAAGGGGCCTGCTGTCGCTGGACGGTCCCATGTCGACGGCCATGCCCGCGCTTGGGGGAAGCGCGTTTGACACGATCACCCTTTACGATCTTGCCGCCCATGCGACAGGCGGGCTGCCGCTGCAGGTGCCGGACCAGATCACGGATGATGCCACGCTGACCCGGTGGCTTGCGACCTGGCGCCCGGATGGCGATCCCGCCAGCGTCCGGTCCTATTCCAACCTTGGCATCGGGCTGCTGGGGCGGATCGGCGCGCAGGCCTTCGGCAGCGATTTTGAAACCGCCCTGACCACCCATCTGCTGCCGCCGCTTGGTCTGAAGGACACCCATGTCACGGTGCCGCAAGACGCCATGTCGCGCTATGCCTTCGGCTTTGACCGTTCCGATGACCGCCCGATCCGGGTCAGTCCCGGCATGCTGGACGCCGAGGCCTATGGGGTGAAATCGTCCGTTTCGGACATGATCCTGTTCATGGAAGCCCAGCTGGGCGTCACACCCGCCACCCCCGAGGTGACCGCCGCCTTGGCGCAGACCCGCAAGGCGCGCTATGACACGGCCCATTTCGCGCAGGCGATGATCTGGGAGGAATATCCCTGGCCCCTCACCGACGAACAACTGGCCGCAGGCAACAGCAGTGCGATGGCGCTTGATCCGCAACCGCTTGCACGGCGCTCCGCACCGCTGGACGGCGCGGCCTTTCTCAACAAGACCGGGTCGACGAACGGCTTTGGCGCCTATGTGGCGATGGTTCCGTCCGAAAGGATCGGGGTGGTGGTGCTGGCCAACCGCAACTATCCCAACGCCGTGCGGGCCGAAGCGGCGCTGGACCTGATCAACGGCATCCTGGATCATGACTGAACTCGGTCGGGATGGCGCGGAACCATCACTGCCGTGTCGGGTCCCGTTTCAGGGGGCGCGGCTATCCGGAAACCGGCGTCAATGCCGCCCTGGCCCCGGCCTGAACGATCAGCGCCTTGATCTCGGGTCGGCATGAACCGCAATTCGCGCCAGCGCCCAGGGCCTTTCCGACGTCATCGACGGATAGCAGGTTCTGCGTCGTGATCGCCGTGATCAGGCGGTTGATCCCGATCCCGGCACAGGCGCAGACGGTTGCACCGTCGTCCTGCCGGCCCATGGCCGGGCGGCCCGCCAACAGCGATGCATCGACATCCTGCACCAGGCATTGCGCCAGATGGCTGCGCGACACTGCGACCGGTTCTTCGGAGACGAACAGCACGGCCATCAGGCGATCATCCGCGACAAAGCCAAGCCTGACGATCCCGCGCCGGTCGTCGCGGACGATCATCGGCGTGGTCGCGATCCCGAACAGGCGCTGCCCTGCCGCGACCCAATCGTCGGGCAGGGTCAATCCGGCCAGTTCGGCCTGATGGCCGCCGGTCAGGGTGGCGGTGGCCCAATAGTCGGCCGTGGGTCTGATCGATTGGCGCGAAACCGCAAAGCCGTACCATCTGGCGGCGAAGGGCGTGATCGACACATTCGTGGATTTCAGCGCAGGCTGCCCCGACAGCGTGTCCACGATGGCTTCGGTCAGGCCGTTGACGCGACCGGAGGCGGCATTCTGATCGCTCCAATGAATGGGCGCGAAGGGATGGCCTGGCGCGGCGCGGTCGGTGACCAGGACACGCAGGACAACCTCGCCGCGCGGCGTGGACACGCGGGCCAGACTGGCGGGGGCAAGGCCCAGGCATTCCGCGTCGCCGGGGTGAATTTCCAGATAGGGTTCGGCCATGTGGCGCGACAGACGCGGTGCGGTGCCGGTGCGTGTCATGCTGTGCCACTGATCGCGCACCCGTCCGGTGTTCAGCCGAAAGGGAAGGGCGGGCGTCACCGGCTGCGGCAGGCGTGGGGCGAGGGCCACCATGCGGCCCCGCCCCGTCGGCGTGTGATAGGTGCCATCCCCGAAAAAACGCGGGCCTTGGCGTGGGCCGGCGCTTGGCCAGACGAATGGTGTCATCGCGTCGTAATCCGGGCGACCGATCGCCGCGCGGTCGGAAATGTCGAAATCGCTGCCCAAACGGCCGGCCAGGCCCGAAAGCGCCGCATATTCCGCGAAGATCTGGGAGGGGTATGACCAGCCGAAGGCGTCATGCCATCCCATCCGCCGCGCCACATCCGCAAGAATGCGCCAGTCGTCGCGGGCCTGGCCGACCGGGGCCAGGGTCGGGCGCTGGCGGCTGATCCGGCGTTCCGAATTCGTGACCGTGCCGTCCTTTTCCCCCCATCCCGTCGCGGGCAGCAGGACGTCCGCCAGGCGCGTCGTGTCGGTCCGTGCGACGATGTCGGACACGACGACGAAGTCGCACCCGGCCAGGGCGCGGACGATGCGGTCGGCATCCGGCATCGACATGGCGGGATTGGTGCCGATGATCCACAGCGCCTTGATGCGGCCGTCCTCGATGGCGCGGAACATGTCGACGGCCTTCAGGCCCGGCGCCTTTGGCATCATGGGGGCGTTCCAGAAGCCCTGGACCGCCTGCCGGTGATCGGGATTTTCGATCTCCAGATGGCAGGCCAGCATGTTGGCCATGCCGCCGACCTCTCGGCCACCCATGGCATTGGGTTGCCCGGTGACCGAAAACGGTCCCATTCCGGGGCGTCCGATGCGGCCCGTCGCCATGTGGCAGTTCAGGATGGCGTTGACCTTGTCGGTGCCGCTGTCGGACTGATTGATGCCTTGGGAATAGACGGTGACGATCTTGTCGTTGTCGCACCACAGGTCGAAAAAGCGGCGCAGATCATCGGCGGACAGCCCGATCATCGCCGCATCGGTCGCGCGGGCCGATGCCAGCGCGTCGTCCAGCCCGTCCACGCACCCGCCATCGGTCAGACCCCGACGCGCCGCCTCGGCCAGCAGCAGGTTGAAGAGGGCCGTGTCCGATCCGGGCCGGACGCGCAGGTGCAGATCGGCGATCTGGCAGGTGGCGGTGCGTCGCGGGTCGATCACGATGACCTTTGTGCCATGTGCCTCGCGGGCGGCGGCAAGACGCTGGAACAGGACGGGATGGCACCATGCCAGGTTCGAGCCGACAAGAACGACGCAATCCGCCTGCTCCAGATCCTCGTAGAGGCCCGGCACCGTGTCGCTGCCGAAGGCGCGCCGGTGGCCTGCCACCGATGACGCCATGCACAGCCGGGAATTCGTGTCGATATTGGCGCTGCCGATGAACCCCTTCATCAGCTTGTTGGCGACATAGTAATCCTCGGTCAGCAACTGGCCCGAAACGTAGAAGGCGACCGCATCGGGGCCGTGTTCGCGGATGGTCTTGCCAAAGCGGTGGGCGACCAGGTCCAGCGCCTCGTCCCATTCCGCGCGGCGTCCCCCGATCTGGGGTGTCATCAGGCGACCGGCGGGGCCGATCGTTTCCCCAAGTGCCATCCCCTTGACGCAAAGGCGCCCGAAATTGGCCGGGTGGTCCGGATCGCCCTGGATCGCCAGGCCGCCGTCGGGCTGATGCGTGGCCAGCACGCCGCAGCCAACGCCGCAATAGGGACAGGTCGTCCGGACCGGGCGGGCGGCAGCGTGCATGGTCATGGCCGTTCCTTACTCTGCCGGGACCGCGACGGGGCGGTCGTCGGTCATGCGCTCAAGCTCGGGCGAGGTGCGGTGGTGGGTGGCATAGATCATCGCGCCCACGAAGGTCAGCCCGCCGACCAGATTGCCGATGACGGTCGGGATCTCGTTCCAGATCATGTAATCCATGATGGTGAAGTTGCCGCCCAGCAGCAGGCCCGCCGGAAACAGGAACATGTTCACGATGGAATGTTCGAAGCCCATGTAGAAGAACACCAGGATCGGCATCCACATGGCCATGATTTTGCCCGACACGCTGGTCGACATCATCGCGGCGACGACGCCGGTGGAGACCATCCAGTTGCACATGACGGCGCGCACGAACAGCGTCAGCATCCCCGCCGCCCCATGTGCCGCATAGCCGATGGTGCGGCCCTCGCCGATATGGCCGATCGTTTCGCCGACCGCGTTCGGGGCCTGGGACCAGCCGAAGGTGACGATGATCGCCATGAAGACGGCGACGGTGAAGGCGCCCGCGAAATTGCCACAGAAGACAAGGCCCCAGTTCCGCAGCATTCCCCTGACCGTGACGCCGCGCCGCTTGTCGATCAGCGCCAGGGGGACCAGCGTGAAGACCCCGGTCAGCAGGTCGAAGCCCAGCAGATAGAGCATGCAGAAGCCCACGGGGAACAGCAGCGCCCCGATCAGGGGATTGCCGGTGTTCACCGTGACGGTGACGGCGAATGCCGCCGCCAGGGCCAGGATCGCGCCGGCCATATAGGCGCGGATCAGCGTGTCCTTGGTCGACATGAAGACCTTGGCCTCGCCGGCGTCGATCATCTTTTTCGCGAAATCCGATGGGGTGACGTATGACATTGGGGTGGTCCTTGCTGCAGGGGGGAAGGGGCGGCCGTTACCAGTTGGCGTAGGGCAGGTACTTGCCCGACATGGTGAGGCGGACGCGGTCGCCCTTGGGATGGGGTTCACGTTCGAGATGCATCGAGAAGTCGATGGCCGACATGATGCCGTTGCCGAATTCCTCGTTGATCAGCGCCTTGACGGTCGGGCCATAGACGCCGACGATCTCGTACAGGCGATAGATGCAGGGATCGGTGGGGACGGCCTGGTCCCAGACCTTCAGCGGGCTGTCGGTCAACGGTTCGATCACGCTGTCGGGCAGACCCAGCAGCGCGGCCAGCGCCCGCGCCTTCTCCTCGGGAAAGGCGTTCATGCCGGTTGCGGCGGAATGCAGCCATACGGGCGACATGCCGATCGCGTCGGCCAGCTGCTGCCAGCTTTGGCCGGCGCGCTTCTTGGCGCGCAGGATCATTGCGGTGGCATCGTCGCGGGTGGTTTCGTCGATGGTGATCTTGTTCATGGCGGTCCTTTCAGGCGACTTGATGGCGGGTCAGAAGATCGGTCGAAATCAGCACACGCCCGTCGTCGACCCTGACGGGCCAGGTGCGGACGGTTCCTTCGTCGGCCCCCAGGGCTGTGCCGGTGTTCAGGTCGAAGACCCAGTTGTGCAGCGGGCAGGTCACCTGGTGGCCGTGCACGATGCCTTCCGACAGGGGGCCGCCCTTGTGCGGACAGCGGTCGTCCAGCGCGAAGACGCGGTCATCGGCCGTGCGGAACAGGGCGACGCAGCCTGCGGCGGTGCGGATCAGGCGGGCGCCCTGCCGGGGAATGTCCTCCAGCGATGCGATATCGACGAAACGGGTCATTCGGCGGCCTCCAGGGTCAGGTCGGCAAGGGGCCCCCATTTGGGCGTCTCGGCTGGGGTGGACAGGTCGGCCCAGGGGTCGCGGCGATAGACGGACTGGCTGATCTCGAACCGCTCGACCAGGCGTCGGCGGTTGGGCAGGTCATCGACGACGCGGGCCGTCACCCAGTCCAGGCCGACCTTGGCGACCCATTTCCACGCGCGATCAAGATATCTGGCCTCTTCGCGGTACAGCTGCACGAAGGCGGTGATGATCTCGACCGCCTCATCCTCGGAGGAGGTCGAGGCAAGGTGTTCGGTCTCCTTCACCTCCATCCCCGCCGCGCCGGCCACGCTGATGTTGAAGCCGCTGTCGACGCAGACGATGCCGACATCCTTGCAGGTCGCCTCGGCGCAGTTGCGCGGGCAGCCGGACACGCCCAGCTTGACCTTGTGCGGCGTCCACGACCCCCACAGCAGCTTTTCCAGCCTGATGCCCAGGCCGGTCGAATCCTGCGTGCCAAAGCGGCAGAATTCGCTGCCGACGCAGGTCTTCACGGTGCGCAGGCCCTTGGAATAGGCGTGGCCGGATACCAGCCCGGCGGCGTTCAGATCGGCCCACATATGGGGCAGATCCTCCTTGCGGACGCCCAAAAGGTCGATGCGCTGGCCGCCCGTCACCTTGACCATCGGCACGTCGTATTTATCGGCCGCATCGGCGATGGCGCGCAGTTCGGCAGGCGTGGTGACGCCGCCCCACATGCGCGGGACGACCGAATAGGTGCCGTCCTTCTGGATGTTGGCATGGTTGCGTTCGTTGACAAAGCGCGACTGGCGGTCGTCCTGGTATTCCAGCGGCCATTCGGCCAGCAGGTAGAAGTTCAGCGCCGGGCGGCAGGAATGGCAGCCGCCGACCGTTCTCCAGCCAAGATCCTGCATGACCGCGGGAATGGACTTGAGGCCCATCGACTTGATCAGTCGGCGCACGTCCTCGTGGCTGTGATCGGTGCATTTGCACATGCCGGCGGGGGCGTTGACGACGGTTTCGCCCAGGGTCAGCGCCATGACCTGTTCCACCAGCCCGGTACAGGTGCCGCAGGACCCGCTGGCCTTGGTACCGGCGCGCACCGCGTCCAGCGTGGTCGCGCCGCCCTGCACGGCCTGGATGATCGCTCCCTTGCAGACGCCGTTGCAACCGCAGATTTCCGCCTCAGGCGGCAAGGCTGCAACGGCCGCCATAGGGTCCGGTGCGGCCCCCCCCTGAAAGGCTGGGCCGAAGATCAGCGTGTCGCGCATGTCGGCGATATCGGTGCCGTCCTTCATCAGGCCGTAGAACCAGTTGCCGTCGGCGGTGTCGCCATACATGACCACGCCGATGATCCGGTCGTCCTGCAGGACCAGCCGCTTGTAGATGCCGCGCCCGGGATCGCGAAAGACGATATCCTCGCGCCCTGCGGCATCCGCAAAGTCGCCTGCGCTGAACAGGTCGCAGCCGGTGACCTTCAGCTTGGTCGCGGTCTGGACGGGGCGGAATTCGGCGGGTTGATCGGCCAGGGTCCTGGCCAGGACCTTGGCCTGATCGTAAAGCGGCGCGACCAGGCCGAACAGCTGCCCGCGATGTTCCACGCATTCGCCAAGCGCGAAGATATGCGGATCGCTGGTGCGCAGCGCGTCGTCGACGACGATGCCGCGCTCGACCTCAAGATGCGCATCGACGGCGACGCGGGTCTCGGGGCGGATGCCCACGGCCATGCAGACCAGGTCGGCGGGATAGACGGTGCCATCCTCCAGCAGCACGGCCTCGGCCCGGTCCTTGCCCAGGATCGCCTTGGTGGCGCCCTTGCAGTGGACGGTGATGCCGCGACGCTCCAGATCCTTTTTCAGCAGGTATCCCGCGGCCGGGTCCAGCTGACGTTCCATCAGGTGATCCATCAGGTGGATCACGGTGACGCGGGCGCCCTGCGCGGCCATGCCTGCCGCAGCCTCCAGCCCCAGAAGGCCGCCGCCGATCACCACGGCATCCTTGCCGGCAGTCGCCATCATCGCCTGCGTGTCTTCCAGATCGCGATAGGCGACGACGCCGGGCAGATCCTTGCCGGGGACGGGGATGATGAAGGGCGCGGACCCCGTGGCAATCACCAGCGCGTCATATTCCGCGCTGCTTTGGTTGGAATGAACCACCCGCGCGTCGCGGTCGATGCGGATGACGGGCTGCGCGAAGCGGCAATCGACGCCATGATCCGCGTACCAGTCGGCATCATGCGTGACGATCTGGTCATAGGTCTTTTCCCCCGACAGGACCGGCGACAGCATCAGCCTGTTGTAATTGCCGCGCGGTTCCGCGTTGAACAGGGTGACTTCCCACGCGTCGGGCGCGGTTTCGAACAGATGTTCCAGCAGGCGGCCTGAGGCCATGCCGGCGCCGATAACGACAAGTTTCTTTTTCATGGCTGTTCCTTCTCAGGCGGCTTGCAGCGTAGCGGGGCGGGTCTTCCGGCGGATCGAGGCATGCATCCAGACGGCGCATGCGGCGACCAGGACAAAGAGGACCATGAAGCAGCTGGTCCATTGTCCGGTCGCGTCCTTTAGCGCCCCGAAGACCAGCGGCAGGACAAAGCCGCCCAGCCCGCCGATCATGCCGACCAGCCCGCCAACCGCCCCGACGCTTTGCGAGTAATAGGTGGGAATGTGCTTGTAGACGGCGGCCTTCCCCAGGCTCATCATGAAGCCGAGGACGAAGATCACCGCCAGAAAGATGGCCAAGGACACGCTGGCCGACAGGATGGCGGTCGCGGCCAGCGAGACCGCGAAGGTCGCATAGAGCACCTTGCGCGCGCCGATCCGGTCCGACAGCACGCCGCCATAGGCCCGAAACACCGAGGCCGGGATGGAATAGGCCGCGCCGACCATGCCGGCGGTCTTCACGTCCAGGCCATAGACGCCGATCAGATAGTGGGGCAGCCACAGGGCCAGGGCCACGAAGGCGCCGAAGCTAAAGAAGTAATAGGCCGAAAAGCGCCAGACCTGGGGGTTTCGCAGCGGTGCGAATTCGGCCCGCAGGCTGCGCTGCGGCACGGCGCCGCTGCGTCGGGCGACGGTGACCGGATCATCCTGGCTGAAGACCCAGAAAAGCATCGCCGTTATGGCCAGTGCCAGCGCCCAGATTTGCGCCGTCGCCTGCCAGCCCAACGCGACCATGACGAAGGGTGCCGTGAATTTGGTCACGGCGGCCCCGACATTGCCGACCCCGAAGATGCCAAGCGCCGTTCCCTGCCGCCCATCTGCGTAAAAGCGCGACACATAGGCGACGCCGACCGCGAAGGACCCGCCCGCGACACCGACCCCAAGCGCCGCGACCAGCATCTGCGGATAGGTCGTGGCCCAGCTGAGCGCCAGGGTGGCCAAGGCGGCGGTCAGCATCGTCAGCGTATAGACCAGGCGACCACCCAGGCGGTCGGTGGCAATGCCCAGGGCGATGCGCGTCAGCGATCCCGACAGGATCGGCAGGCCGACCAGGAACCCGAACTGGGTGTCGGTCAGGTTCAGCTGCTGGGCGATCTGGATGCCGATGATGGAAAAGATCGTCCATACGGCAAAACAGATGGTGAAGGCGAAGGTGGAAAGGCCAAGCGCGCGGCCCGGGGCCGGCTGCGGAATGGGGGACATGGGATGCTCCGATGACTGGCGTTGATCGGACGGCACGGAAGGGGCACCCGCGCGTGCGGGCGGCTGTCCGTGCAGTCAAGCTGTCTGAGGTCCGCGTCCTCGCGGAAATCGTGCCGCATCGTTGCGAGCAGGCATCTGGCGCGCCATTGCGCCCGGCCCATGTCATGACGATCGCCAGCCAGGGCGCCGCTTGCAAGCGGCGGGCAGGGGCAACAGGCGGCAGGGTCCGGAAAACCGGGCCTGCGCCCGTCAAATCAGCGAATGTTGTCGCGACTGCCCGATTGGCGGTCAGTTTGTCGACGGATCGGGGGCGGACGGGTCGAAGACGAAGCCGTCGAAAAAGCCGTCGGCGCGCAGAATCATCTGGCCGCGTTCGGCGGGAACGATGCGGTCGCGCGCAATGCCCCCCTCGACCCGCAGCGAGGCGCCGGGCAGGGCCGCACCGGCAGGGCGCAGGTGCTGGCGGTAGAGATCGGTCCGGAACCGCGCCATGGCGGCCTGCTTCGCCGGACCGGGATCAAGCCCGTGCCGGCGCGCGATGCCGTCGGCAAAAAGGGCGGCCAGGCTTTTCCACGGAAAACTGGCGGCCCCCGCATTGAAGGCCAGAAACTCGGGAACATCGCGCGTCTGCCCCCCCGGAGAGATCAAGAGCCGACCCGTCAGACCCCGTTCGGCCAGTTCCGACGGCAGATCCAGATAACAGGGCCTGGAGATGATTTCGGCCGCCGTGCCGCGATGGCCGGGGTCGTCCAGCCACCGCCCGGCCCGCCACAGGGCCCGCATCAGCGCGCCGGTCTGTTCGGGGCGGTTTTCGGCGTCGTCATGGCGCAGGACCAGTCCCTTTTCGGGCGGCGCCGCCCAGATCGCCGTGCCGGGCAGCAGCAGGGCCGCTATGCCGCGTTCCACCGCGAACGAGGCCCAGGGTTCGCCCACGCAGAAGGCGTCGATGTCGTTTGCGGCCAAGGCATCGGCCATCATCGGCGGCGGGACGGTCTTGATCTGCAGATCCGCCGGGGTGAACCCGCAGGCGGACAGCCAGCGGTGGATCAGCTCGACCTGGGTCGAGAACATGAAGGGCACGCCCACCCGCAATGTCCCCCGGATCGCGCGTCGCAACGCCAGCCCGGCGCGGCGGGCATCGGCAAAGTCGAAACCATGCCCATCGGCGCGCATCCGACGCTCCAGCTCTCGGCTGACGGCGACGGCCTGGCCGCCATGGGACAGGAACATCACCAAGTCCAGTGCCGGCAGATCGGGTCCCAGGCCCAAAGCCTGACCGACGGGCATCGGCACCAGCATATGCGCGGCGTCGATCAGCCCGGCACCCAGCATGTCGCGGCTTTGCGCCCAGGCACCCAGGCGGATCAGGTGCAGCTGCAAACCCTCCTCGGCGGCAAAGCCCAGCTCGTGCGCGACGATCAACGGCGCCGCATCGATCAGCGGGATGTATCCAAGGCGCAGCGTGATCATCGTCCCAGCAATCCCGCCGCGGTGATGAGATGCTGCGCGATCTCGCCGATGCGCTTGCCCTGATCCATCGCGGTCTTGCGCAGAAGGGCATAGGCTTCGTCCTCGCCGATGCCGCGCGCCTTCATCAGCACCGCCTTGGCCTGATCGACGATCTTGCGTTCTTCCAGGGCCGCGCGTGTCGCCGCCAGTTCGGCCCGCAGCTGCTGCAGCATGTGGAACCGGACGATGGCCGCGTCGATGACCGGTTTCAGGCGGTCGGCGCGCAGCCCGTCCACGACATAGGCCGAGATTCCCGCCTCGATCGCCAGCCGGGTCAGCCCCTCGTCCGAGCGGTCGACAAACATGGCGACAGGGCGTTCCGCCGGTCCCGACGCCAGCGCAAGCTCCTCCAGGATGTCGCGGGAGGGGTTGGCGATGTCGATCAGGACGACATCGGGCCTGATTTCCGCCACGCGCCGCGCAAGCGCGGTTTGTTCGGCGATGATGCGGATATCGTGATCGCCAGCCTCTCTCAGCCCGTCCGCGATGGACTGCGCCCGGACATGGTCCTGTTCGACAACAAGGATCAGAAGCTTTTTCGACATGGGCCCCCCACGGGACCGATCCCATGGGCAACCGGTCCCGGCAAGGCAAAACAATGTGGCAAGGGGGCCCTGCCACCGATCTGCCGGATTTATCGGCAGAAGCCTGTTCACTTCGGGGCGGGGCGGCGGGGTCTGTCACCTTGTGGTCTGGCTGGCCGTGGCGGGGCAGCGCCGCGTGACGATGCGGATCAGCGCGATGCCGGATGTCCGGGCCGCAGAAAGGGTTTGCAAACCTGCCGCTTTCGCGGGATCGGCAGTGGCAGGGCATCATGGACCGGTCATGCCGATCCGCCGGAATTTCACGACCTGCGCCAACGGGATCTGCCCGCTGCTTGGCATCCTGTTTCTGGGCGGCTGCGCGGGGCGACAATCGGCACTGGCACCCGGGGGCGAGGATGCGGCGCAGCCTTACCTGATCTTCCTGGTGATGCTGGGCGGCGCGGTGGTCCTGTGGCTGGGCCTGAACGGGCTGTTCCTGCACTTTGCCCGGGTTAATCGCGGGCATTTCGCCCGGCGTCTTGCCAATCGCATCATCATCGGCGCAGGGGTGCTTTTGCCGACCGTGGTGGTGGGGGCCTTGCTGGCTTGGGGGCTGTCCATCATGCCGTCGCAGCGTGCGCCGGGCGATGGCCTGGTCATCCGCACCACCGCCGAGGAATGGTGGTGGTGGGTCGAATACTGGCCGCCGGGCGCCCATGCGCCGATCGTGTCGGCCAATGAGATCCGCTTTCCTGCCGACGGCCGGACCGAGCTGGCCCGCACCTATATGCATTCGCTGTGGGTCCCGTCCCTGGGGGCCAAGATGGACATGATCACGGGGCGCCGGAACGTGATGACGCTGCAGCCCGACCTGGAAGGGTTCTATCGCGGGCAATGCGCCGAATTCTGCGGCGCGTCCCATGCGTTGATGGCGTTTGAAACCGTCGTGATGGCCCCCGATACCTTCGCGACCTGGCTGGAGGAGCAGGCCGCCCCCGCATCCGCGCCGCAGGGTGCCGTGGAAAGCCGGGGGCAGGCGATCTTTCGCGATGAGGGATGCGGCGCCTGCCACGCCATCCGGGGCACGGCCTTTGCCGGGTCGGTCGGTCCCGACCTGACGCATCTGGCCTCGCGTATGTCCCTGGCCGCAGGGATCATGGAGGTCGAGCGCGAGGATCTGATGAACTGGATCGCGCATACCGGGGACATCAAGCCCGAGGTGGCCATGCCTGCCTATGACTGGCTGCAAGCGGCCGAACTGTCCGCCCTTGCCGCCTATCTGAAGAGTCCGGAATGATCGACCGCACACCCCGGGGGCCTTACCCATCGACCGAGGCGATGCTGGCCGAACTTGTCCCGCACAAGATCCGCGACGCGCAGGAGGATCGGCTGCGCCGCGTCCGGAAGACCAGGACCGGCATCGGCTATCCGTCAAGAATTCCGAGATCGGCAAGTGATATTCGCTGACCTGCCTGGCATTCATGCTGGCGGCGGGGGTTCTGGCGCTGCTGATGCACGTGCAGCTGGCCTTTCCGGGGATGCAGTTCCTGGATGCCGACTGCTTCAACCAGTTCTTCACGAGGCACGGCTCGGCGATGATATTCCTGTTCGCCGTGCCGCTGTTCGAGGCGATGGCGATGCTGATCCTGCCCGCATTCCTGGGCGCGCGGGACATGCCCTGTCCGCGGCTGTCGGCCTTTGGATACTGGTCGTTCCTGACCGGCGGTCTTCGTGCTGGGATCGGTCCTCTTCGACGCGGCGCCCAAGTCGGGCTGGTTCATGTATCCTCCGCTGGCGACCGAGGATCCGGGTGTCGGTTCGGACATCAGGGCCTTTCGTACATCGAGATCGCGTCGATCGCGGCCGCGGTCGAGCTGAACGTGGGACTCCTGAAATGCCCCTGGCATGCGCATCAAGACGATGCCGATCTATGCGTGGTATGTGCTGGTGGTCGGCGGAATGATCCTGTTCGCCTTTCCGCCCCTGATCGCCGGCGATCTGCTGTTCGAGCTGGAGCGCGCGCTGGACTGGCCGTTCTTCGACGCAACCCGCGGGGGCGACCCGTTCTCCTGGCAGCGCCTGTTCTGGATCTCTGGCCACCCCGAGGTCTATATCGTCTTCCTGCCCTCGGTCGCCATCGCGGCCATGGTCGTGCCGACGATGGCGCAGCGGCCGATCGTCGGCTATTCCTAGATCGTGCTGTCGGCGGTGGGGACGGGGTTCCTGTCCTTCGGCCTGTGGGTGCACCACATGTTCACCACCGGATTGCCGCTGATCTCTCTGGCCTTCTTTTCGGCGGCATCCGAGGCGGTGGTGATCCCCACCGGCATCCAGCTGTTCGTCTTCCTGGTCACGCTGATGGTCAGGAAGCTTCAGAAAAGCCTGCCGATGCTGTGGATCGCCGGGGGCCTTGCGATCTTCACCGTGGGCGGGCTGACCGGCATCATGCTGGCCATCGCCCCATCGACTGGCAGGTCCACGACACGTATTTCATCGTGGCGCATCTGCACTCCGCGCTGTTCGGGGGGTTCAACCTGACATTCCTGCCGATGCACTTGACGGGGCTGCTGGGCATGCCGCGTCGCGTCTTCACCTATCCGGGCGATCTGGGCTGGAACAGGCTGAACCTTATCGCATCCGTGGGGCGTTCATCATCGCGGCGGGTTTCCTGGTCTTCACCTATGACCTGCTGCGTCCCGGCAAGCCGCGCCTGCAGACCCGCAAGCCCTGGAACGCCGGCACCCTAGAATGGAGCAACACGCTGTCGGACGACGATTGGGGTGTCCGGTCCATTCCCTACATCACCTCGCGCTATTCGCTTTGGGATCAACCCAAGCTGGTCGAACGCATGGCTGCCGGGCGCTATTACCTCCCCGACGCCCCCGAAGGCCAGCGCGAAACCCTTGTCACCACCGTCATCAACGCACGGCCCGCGCAGGTCCAGCGGGTGACCGGCGATGCCTGGATCACGCTACTGGCGGCGGGGTTCATCGGCGGCTGCTTCATCCTGCCGACCTTGCACCTTTATGTGCGGCGCGTCATATCCGGGCTGCTGGGCGTCGCCCGCATTCCGGAAAAGGAAATGAAGGATGCGGGGCTGGGACTGACCCTGCCGACCTATGCCTCGGGCCCGGCATCGGTCGGATGGCGGGCCATGTGGATCACCATGCCGGGGGATGCGAGGGCCTTTGCCTCGGTCGTCTTCGGTTTCTTCTTCGACTGGACCGCGACCGCAGAGTTTCCCCCGGCAAACGCGACGCATGCGGACGGGACCTGGGTCGCGCTCTCGGCGCTGGCGCTGGCGCTGGCCTGGATGTTGACCCTGGCCGCGCGCAGCCTGAACCGCAGCGGCAGGGTCTTGGCCACCCGCGCGGCGTTGATCGCCGCCCCCGTGGCGGCCCTGGCCGGAGGCGGTCTGACGGTGCTGTCCGTGCTGGACCTGTCGCCGTCCAGCCATGTCTATCCCGCGATCTACTGCGCGCTGGTCATCTGGACCGGGGCGCATGTGCTGGTGGGTGTGCTGATGCAGGCCTATTGCCTGGCCGGCACGATCTTTGGCAAGATCGACCGCGATCATGATGCCGATCTGTGGAACGTCTCTCTCTATTGGCACTTTCTTGTCCTGACGGTGCTGGTTACGGCCGCCGTCATCGGTCTTGCGCCGAGACTGCTATGAAGGGGGATCGGATGACCGGCATCAGCCAGCGGCAGGACCAGGATGAGTTCCGCGGCGCCACGGTCAGCCTGTTCCGCATCGCACTGGCCCCCACGGTCTGGGCCTTCCATTTCCTGTTCTTCTACGCGGGCGCGGCTGTCTGGTGTGCCAAGGTCGGCACGCAGGACGGCGTCACCTTTCTGCGGCTGTCGATCCTGGGGCTGACGTTGCTGGCGCTGCTGGTGATTAGATGGCAGGGCTGGCATTCCTATCGCCAATGGGCGCCGCATGACCACGACGACCATGTCGAAGGGCCCGCCCGTTTTCTGGGCCACGCGGCCTTTCTTTTGTCGATCATCTCGTTCGTGGGCGTCGTCTATGTCGCGCTGCCGTCCCTGTTCATCGAGAGCTGCCGATGACGGTCCGGTCCCTTTGCGCCTGTGGCGGGGTCCTGCTGCTTGCGGCGATCTGGTTGCTGCCGCTGGAGGATGCGGCGCCGCGCTTTCCGCTGCACATGGTCCGGCACATGGTGCTGGTCACCTTGGCGGCACCACCGTTGGTCCTGGGCTTTCCCACGCCTGGCCGGTGGTTTGCCATCTCGCCGCTGATTGCGGCAGGGCTGGAATTCCTGCTGGTCTGGGCCTGGCACATGCCTGCGGCGCACGAGCTTGCCTATCGGCTGCCGATGGGTTTCGCGTTGTAACAGGCCAGCTTTCTTCTGGCGGGACTGTTCGTCTGGGCGGGATGCCTGCGCGGCGCGGCGACGGGGGATGCCGGGCAGGCGCTGGCCGGGGCAGGGGGGCTGTTGCTGACCTCCATGCACATGACGCTGTTGGGCGCGCTGCTGACCTTGGCACCGCGCGATTTGTATGCCGGGTTTTGCGGAACGGCCCCTGATGCGGCGGGGCAATCCATCGGGGGGATGCTGATGCTGGCCATCGGAACGCCGGTCTATCTGTTGGCAGGCGTGGCCCTTGCCGCACGCGCCCTGTCCCTGCGGGAGGTTCCGGCATGAGCAGATAGCGCATCATCGCCGCCATCCTGGCCGCCGTTGGGGCAACCGGCGCCTTGGCCGGGTCGGCTGTGATGTTGCTGGGCCTCTACAACATCTCGGCACAAAACGGTCATTGGGCGATCACGAACTGGGTCCTGCACACCACCTTTGACACCGCGGTCGAATTGCGCGCCCCTTCGGCCACCGAGGTGCCGCAGGATTTGGCCGACCCCGCGCTGATCGAACTGGGCCCCGCCATTATGACAGCGCCTGCCGCATGTGCCATGCCCGCCCCGGCGCAGATGCCGATGCGTCCATCGCTTCGATGGTTCCCCGCCCGCCCATATCGCAGAGGCCGTGGCCGACCGGCGGCCCGAAGAGATGCACCGGATCGTCAACGAAGGGGTCAAGATGTCGGGGATGCCCGCATGGCCGGCATCTTCCCGCCCCGACGAGGTCTGGGCGGTGGTCGCCTTCCTGACCGCCATCGACCGGGGCATGACCGCGCCCGATTATCTGGCGATGACCGACCCGGCCCCCGAAGGGTCTTGCGCGGGGTGCCATGGTGCCCAGGGCACAAGCCGCACCCCCCGGCTGGACATTCTTGACCCCGAATACCTCCAGATGACCCTGGACGCCTATCGGACCGGGCAGCGGGCCAGTGACATCATGGCCCATGCCATCACGCAGATCGAACCGTTTCAGTGTAAACGGCTGGCGGCGATCGCGAAGCGGCCGGCATGCTGGCACAGAACGGAACGCAGGATGTGCCCGCCTGCCTGTCCTGCCACGGCGGGGACAACCGAAACCCGGTGATTCCCGGTCTTGATGGGCAGGGCAGGGAGTATCTGAAGCAACGGCTGGTCCTTTGGCGGGCGGGAAAACGCGGAGGCGGAGAGCGTGCCGCGCTGATGCATTCGGCGGCCGAACAGCTGACCGAACAGCAGATCGCCCAGATCGCAACCTATTTCGCCGCAAGATCGCCCCGGTCGCGCGAAGGTTCCGGCACCACCGATTTTGCGACATTCGCCTGGTCTTGGTGGAGCGTAAGCTGCGCCGGGGTCTGAATATTGACCTGCTTGCCTGAAAATACCGGGCTGGTCTTCTTTTGACCGTTCAGGACATTCGCAAGGGAGAGGGATGTGTGACGATGATGGTTGTCGAAATCAGCCCCTGGGGCCGCGATCATGATCCTAGCAGGGTCCCGATTTTGAAACGCGGTCTGAGTCAGTCATTCAGCAAGCTGTGGCCCATGCGCTTGATCAGGCTGAAGCCCGCTCACCGATCGGACGATGATGCGCCTAAGGTGGCATCAATTTGCGTGTTCGCCTGGTCGAAAATCAGATTGCGCAGGGCATCCAGATCGCCATTTGCGCCGACCGCTTGCGATGCACCGTCAGATCGCGGCAAGGCCAAAGGGTCGTCTTCGGTCAGCGACAGGATCTTGGTTTCGCCGTCCGAGCGCAGCGTGATGTGGTCATCAAAAATCTCGACAAGCCGCCGGTCCTTTGCAATCTCATCGCCGACAAAGAACCTGCGCGGTGGCTGCGTTCCAACAGCAATGAAGGCACTGGATCGCGACGGTGAACGGGTCAATACGATGCCAAGCAGCTTTAGGCGAATATCCGAGGGCATCGCGGCATCCGGTGGCGGGGCTTCATCGGCCTGTCCGAACGGCATCCAGCCGACAAGACTGTCGATGGCAATTCGCGGATCTGCCGCCGCATCGTCTCTCTGAACGGCACGTGGCTCTTGGTTCATGTCGGACAAGGAACCAGCCACGGTGTTGGCATGCATGCCAAGCGACAGAACGACCCCGGCAGCCGCCGCCCAAACGATCCAATCAAACTGACCCTTTAGTTCCATGTCGCGTCATCCCTGCAAGATAGGGGCCGTGTCACATCCTGCGCCGCTGTCAGGCTGCCTGGGAAAGATGACCGGCTTTTCCTTGGTCCTGATCCTGACAGCTGTGCAGGCCATCAGTGATCCGACCGATGTTACGCCTGACCATGGCGGCGGGCTACAGCTGAATTGGTGGACCTTCGGGGATGAAGGACGAACAATCGATGGGCCTGAGGCCCGGCGGAACACGCAAATTCGACCCGCCATCCTGGATCGCCCGATTCGCAAAAAGATGCGCAGGCGGCGTTCGACGGGCGGCTCGCACCCTGTTTCCGCGAACCTGCCGCGGTCGTCTGTCTGTCTCGTCAGCAATTTTTCTGACATTGGCCGGGGCAGGTCGTAAATTTCGACAAGGTTCCCCTGAAATCACGCCCGAAAAGCAAGCCGATTTGTCCGGATTTTTAGGCATGAAAACAACTCAAAGATGTATTCGACTTCAAATCTTGGTGCCGTGAAAATCGGCAATTTACACTATTCTCAAATCTATACGAAGACTTACGACTATTTTACATTATCGGATAAAACTTTCGCACCAATTAACCAAAAATTTTCAGATTGACCGATGCTTTTACATCGGGAAATTTCTGGCGCCATAACTAATAAAATGTTAATATTCTATGAGTTAGCGGATGCTGCGCAAGTGGCTCTGCATGGCACGTCAGTATGTCAGGGGTGATTATGTTTTTTCTACCCAAAGGTGTATCCCGCGCTAGAATCCGCGAAGCTGAAGCCGCTCGGCGAAACAGGTTGGAGATCGTCCAGGCCCTTTCGACTGGACAGGTGACCCGAAGAGAACTGGTCAAATGGGGAATCTTCACCACCGGAGGCGCATTGGCCTGCATCAACGGTCTAAGTCCCTATGCACCCAGTGTCTATGCCGCCACCCTGCCGACGGGAATTCCCAGAAGTCCGCTTTTCGGGGCCAAGCCCTTCACCCAACCGTTGCGGCGTCTCAACCTTCAGACGCCTCTGCCTCTGACGCCGCGGCTTGAAAACGGGGAAACCGTTCTGGATTTCCCGTCGGGCGGTGAGTTGCCGGCCCGTCGGCTGTCCTATCATACTGAATTCACCGAAAGCCGGGGCCAATTGTTCACCAATCCTTGGAACGATCACGGGCCTCAGGACGGACGGCCGCCCGGTGAATATTTCGCCCATCAGCGGTGGAATGAATTCCTTCCCAAAGTTGCATACATGATGTCTTTGGCGCCCATCGAGAGCAATATCTCGTTCCACGACAATTTCCCCGAACAGGACGATAACAAGATTTGGTCGTTCGGAGAAGGGCGGACGGGGAAATCCACGATGCCGCCGCCTTTGATCAAGATGCGGTATGGCGAACCCGCCATTATGAGAAGCTATAATATGCTTCCGGAAAATCCGTATGAAAATGGCGGATTTGGATCGAACAGTCAGGCGACCCATAATCACAATGGGCATAATGCCTCGGGAAGTGACGGGGCGTCGAATGCGCATCATTATCCCGGGCAGCTCTATGATTATCATTGGACCACCTGTCTGGCCCGGGCGGACATGATCAACACCTCGGCGGCGCATAACAGCGCGTCGGGTCCTGACGGCAATGGCGGGCTTGTGAATGTGGCCGGCGATTACCGGGAACTGCAGGGATCGATGTGGTTTCATGACCACCGCTTCTTCTATACCGCCGAAAACGTGTACAAGGGTCACATCGGCGCCCTGAACTACTATAGCGGGCCGGATCGCGGCAATGAAACCATCCAGGACGGCGTCAACCTGAGATTGCCGAGCGGCTCGGAGCTGGATTGGGGCAATATCGACTTTGACGTCAACCTGATCGTGTCGGATGCCGCGCTGGACCAGGATGGCCAGTATCAGTTCGATATCTTCAACACGGTCGGCTTCATTGCCGATCAGGTTCTGGTCAACTTCACCTACAAGCCGTTCTTCGAGGTTCTTCCCCGCAAGTATCGCTTCAGGATCCTGGCCGGCAGCATGTCGCGGTTCTGGAAGTTCGCGCTGGTCAACAGCACGGGAAAACTTGTTCCGATGACCGTGATTGCGACGGATGGAAACTTCCTTCCCGAACCGGTCACCGTCACGTCGCTTGACTGGCAGAGCGTCGGAGAGCGTTTCGACGTGATCGTGGATTTCTCGATGTTCCCGATCACCAGCCGACTGCGGTTGATCAACATGCTGGAGCATGAAGACGGCAACCGGGCCAAGGGTCAGGTCAGTCTTCGTGATACGCTTCGGGGCAATTCTGCAGACCCGGCCGTCGGGGACGTCATGCAGTTCCGTGTCGTGGGCGAGGTGGAAAGCGTGGACGCACCCGGCAAGGTGCATAGGGCATCCGACATCGACCGCAGCGTCGTTCCCGCGAAACTGACGGATGTCATTCCGATCGAACAGCCGGTGCGCGAGCGGGTCATCGAATTCAAGGGCGCCGATGGCCTGGCTGATGAGCTGACCGGCGAATGCTTCCCCGATTGCGGCGAGAAGGAAAGCTTTGGCTATACCCTGAAGATCAACGGTGAATCGAACCATTTCCTGAATGCCAACCGGATTTCCATGCTGATCCCACGCCCAGGAGAGGTCGAGCATTGGACCATCATCAATGGCGGCGGCGGGTGGGACCATCCGATGCATCTTCACTTCGAAGAAGGTCGGACCATCAGCCGGGGCAGCAGGGCGCTGACCGCCCTGGAACGGAATTCGCGCAAGGATGTCTGGCGGCTTGGCGTGAACGGCAAGCTGAAGATCCAGGTGCGGTTCGGAGAGTTCGGCGGGGCCTATGTCACGCATTGCCACAATACCGTCCATGAGGATTGGGCCATGCTGATGCGCTATGACGTCCTGACGGATCAAAAGAACGACAAGGTTTCCGAGACGCATCGGTCGGTCATCCCGACACCCAGCCCGTCGCCCAACGGCGTCACCTATGTCACGCCGGAAATCCTGCCCGAGGGCAACCCGTTCGCCAGATCGTTCAGGCCATTCCCCAAAGGCCGGATCTAGATCCGGCCCCACGCTTCCGGACTGGCCGGCGTGGCGGGGTCATCGTCGCGCGCAAGCAGTCGAACGAATATCCGGCGCTGAAACACCACGATGAATGATCCCTCTGCCACCCGCAGTCTGGAAGGAGCAAGTCATGCCCGATGCACGTCGTTCCTGGTGGAACCAGAGGAAGCGGATCCGTTCCTGTCTTCTGGGCCTGGTTGCCGCTTCGGCATTGTCCGTTGTGACGACCGGGGCCGCGAAGGCGCAATGGGACGGGTCCTATTTTCCGAACGTCGAACTGGTGAACCAGGATGGCAAGGCGGTTCGCTTTTGGGACGATCTTCTGCGCGACAAGATCGTGGTGGTGAACTTCGTCTATACCGATTGTCCGGATATCTGCGGGCTGGCGACGGCGCGAATGGCCCAGGTGGTCGATTGGCTGAGCGAGAGGATCGGCAAGGACATCTTCGTCTACTCGATCTCGCTTGACCCCGAAACGGACACGCCGCAGCGGTTGAAGGCGTTTGCCGATGCCTTCCAGGCTCCGGAGGGTTGGATGTTCCTGACAGGCAGCCCGGAAAATGTGGACATCGTTCGCTTCAAGATGGGAGAGCGCAGCGAAAGCCTGGCGCAGCATCGCACCGACATGGTCATCGGCAATGCCGCGACCGGTGAATGGCGCCGGGCGTCTTTGATGGGCAGCCTTGTCGTCCTGACCGAGGAGATCCTGTCCCTGGATCCGGAATGGTCGCGTCCGCGCGCTGAATTTGCCACCACGCAAGAAGCGCTGGTCATCGACAACACCCGCGGAGAGGGTCTGTTCTTCAGCGGCTGCGCGGCGTGTCACACCATCGGCGAAGGCATCCGTGTCGGGCCGGATCTCTCGGGGGTGACATTGCGCAGGGATCCGGCATGGCTGACGGAATACCTGATGGCCCCGGACCGGATGCTTGCCCGCAAGGACGACGTGGCGGTTGCGCTCGATAGGGCCTTTCCGGTTGTCCGCATGCCGAACCTTCAGCTGAATGACACCGATGTGGACGACCTGATCCATTACCTTTCGGCCCAAACGGACCTGCTGGGTCAGCCGCAAGAGGTGTCGGGTGACGATCACGCAGGCCATTCGCATCACGACCATGGCGGGCATGCGGATGGCCATGGGCACGCCACGCATTCTCACTGAATATCTTGTCGCAACCGGCGGCCCTTGGGCGTCAGGCAACCCGTGTCAGACCGTCACCCGCCAATGATCCACAGCAGGAAAAAGCTGGCGGCCAGCCATGGGCCAAAGGCCAGCGTCCCATCGGTGTTGCGCGACAGAAGGGTCTGAACCGCCACCTGTGTCAGGCCGCCAAGCGCCGCAATCAGCACCAGCACGGGCAGCATCTGCCATCCCAGCCACGCGCCCGCCGCCCCTAGCAACTTTGCATCCCCCAAGCCCAACCCCTCATGGCCTCGCAGCCTGAAAAAGACGCCGCCGATCGCCGCGAAAATCAGATAGCCCGATGCGGCACCGATGGCCCGGTCCCCCAACACCCGGAACGGCGCGCCCGAATGGACGTCCCATGCCGCCAGCGCCAGCCCCCCGATGATCAGCGGCAGGCTCAGGATATCGGGGATGCGCCGGAAGCGGATATCGGTGATGGCGATGGCAAGCAGCGTCGCCGCGAGGCAAAACGAGATGAGCATAAGCGACGCTATCCCAGCCCATGAATTGGCAAAAGCCTTGGGTAACACGCGCTGGTCATTTTGTTGTCTTGGTCAAAGCGTGGCAGCGCCTTTCCGGCGGCGTCCAGACGCGTCTTGGCTGCAAAAGCCATGGCCAGGGTTTCGGTGACGGCGCCCTGCCGGACAGCCGTTGGGGACGCCTGTCTTCAGATGGCAAGGGATGCCGGACATGGATACTGTCACGCCACATCCGGACTATGATCGCGACGATGCGCCGCGATTGGTGCGCAGCCATATGACGACCTGGGGCCAGTTCAAAAGCCGCCCCTGAACGGCGTCTCGCGAGCCACTACGGCGACGGCGGGTCGTTCGTCGGGTTCCGCCGCGCGCTGGATCAGCGCGATCGATTGCTGAACGGTCCGGCCCACCTGCACGGTCGCCGTCACCCGGAACCACGACGAGGTGAAGCCCGTCCCCGGCAGCAGGACCTGCTGCGCATCCGCCACATCCTCGGCCGTCAGCAATCCGTTGCGGTCGCGTATCGCGACAAGCGATGTGGCCTGGTCCGGGGTTTCGGCCAGCGCGCCGATGACCCCCGGCGATGCGGTGTTGAGGTTCACGTCGGTCGAACTGGGCAGGACGGTCAGAAACTCCGACAGCTGGTCTACCTCCTGCGCGGTAAGCCCGGCCTGGATGATCAGGTCCTCAAGCCGGTCCAGGGGCTGCTGTTGTGCCAGCCGGGCGATGATCCGTGCCGCCACGTCGGGCGGCAGGGTCAGCGCCCGGCCCACCCGGTCCAGCACCTGCGCCCCAAGCGCGCCGCGAATCGCGTTGCTGTTCAGATTGATGCGCGATTGTGCATCCTGAATGGCCAACGCAAAGCTGCCCTGTGCAATGGCGATGGGTTCCTGGGCGATCTGCGCCCAAGGTTCGGACAGGTTGTCGGTCTGTGGGGCCTCGGCCATGTCGCGGGTCAGGGCCGCGATCAGGCTGGCCTCGCCCGCGGCGATCAGGGCCTGTGCCTGTCCTGCCTCGCTGAACCGCTGGCTGCGGGCGATCGACAGATCCGACAGGCTGATCGTCGCATAGAGAACCGACGATGCCAGGGCCAGCATGACCAGCACGTTGATCAGCACGACGCCATCCTGCGGGCCGCGGGCCGCCATCAGCGCGGCTCGGAGGGCAATGTGGCGACGCGGCGCAATTGCCGGTCGTCGGTCAGTGTGATCGTGGCCGCCACCGCCACCGGATTGAGCGGGCGCTGCGACGGTTCCCGGGTCGCGTCCGCAGGGGGCCATTCTTCGATCCATCCCACGCCCGGATCATAGAATTGCCACGCGATCGCCGACACATCGTCGAACAGGGGCTGGCGTGCCACGGGATCTCCGCTGGCCGAGGCGACATCGCGCGACACCATGCCGTCCCGCAGCTGATAGGTCAGCGTGATCCAGCCCGCGTCGGTTTCGGGGGCGCTGCGGGCGATGGACAGAAACACCCCTTCGTCGCCCGCCTGCCAGGACAGGGTGCCGGACCGCGCCTGCCCAAAATCGGTGGACAGCAGGTACATCCCGCGCTGCATCTGGCCCAGACGGTCCAGCCGTCCCTCGGTCCGGGTCTGGGTGCGCAGGATCTGATCCAGGATGCCGAATCCCGCCCCGCTGATCAGCGCGAACAGGACCAGCGCCACCAGCACTTCGACCAGCGTGACCCCCGCCGTGGAAGATCGCTGGACGGGGGGCATCAGGTGCCGGTCACCTCGCCCAGGGCCTCGATGCCGCCTTGGGCGATGCCCAGCACGGTCAGATCGCGCTGGCAGCGGCCATCTTCGGCAAAGCGGAAGTTGCCCAGGACGCCGGTGAATCCCGCCCGCCGCAGCAGGCCCTTGCGGTTCAATTCGCCCGCATTGCCCATGCCTACGGAAATCAGGGCCGCATCATAGCCCAGTGCCGCGATGACGCCCGGCGCTTCGCCGAAGGCGGCTTGGAATTGGTTCGCGAAGGGCTGGAACAGGATGGGTGGGGCTGCGGCAAACCAGGCCCCCAACAGGTTCGGGTCGGTTGCCGAATCGGACACGCCCCACTGGACCGAACCCAGCACCTGCATGCCGCTGCCTTGCAGCTGTCGGCCGAATGCGGTCAGGGTCGCGCCGCCATCGGGCAGGAACACCGCTTGCGGCAAGGTGCCGCCACTGGCGCCTTGGATCGCCGCGACCAGTCCGGGCTGTTCGGGGTCGCGCAGCAGCGTTGCCGTCAACGTGATGCCGCCGCCCCGCGCGATGCCCATCGCGGATGCGACCGAAGCCACGCCAAGAGGCGTATCGCGCGCAACCAACGCGATCCGCGTGATTCCCTGCGCGCGGGCATAGCTGAACATCGTCGAAACCGATTGCGCGGGTGTGATGCCCATGACGAACGCGCCTTGCTCGCTCAGCCTGTCGTCGTTGGAAAACGTCACCACCGGCACATTGCCCGCGACCGCCAGCACGGCAGGCGTTTGATCGCCCCGCAGCGGCCCCATCAGCATCCGCGCGCCCCCGGCCAGCGCCCTGCGCGCGGCCTCGGCGGCGCCATCGGGCGTATCGGCCGTGTCAAAGACCGCGGGTGCGGCGGATGGATCCAGTCCCTGCGTTACCAGCGACGCGGCCCGTCCCATATTCTGGCCCACGGCGGACAACGATCCCGACAGGGGCAGCAGCAGCGCCGCGTCCCGCCCCCCCACGCCGGGTCCGATGGATGTCATCGCCCCGCCGCCGCAGGCCGCCAGCGGCATGGCCAGGGGAAGCGCCCAGGATGCCAGAAGCGATCGGCATATGGACCGGCGGGAAATCGCGGCTGCGGACGGTTGCTCTGTCGTCATCGGTGGTTCTCCTTGGAATCATCGCGCTGCGCGTCGGTCTTGTCTGATCCATGAAAGCGCGGCTGACCCGCCATCCGTCAACCCTGCCTTTGGGCAGGATGGGGGTATCAGGACGGGTGATCCGTGGGTGGCCGATCTGCTGCAGGGCATGCGGCAGATCGGCGTCAGACCACGGCAAGGCTGTTCATCGACACGATGGGCAGCAGGATCGCCAGCACCATGATCATCACGAAGCCGCCCATGACCAGCAGGATCGCCGGTTCGACCAGCGCCACCAGCGCACGTATCCAGGCATCCAGATCGCGCTGCTGATCGGTCGCGGCCCGTTCCAGCGCGTCGCCCAGGTGACCGCCCGCCTCGCCGCTGGCGACCATCGCGATCAGCATGGGGGGAAAGATGCCGGCCTCCTCCATGGCACGTTTCAGGCTGGTGCCCTGTCGGACCTTTTCGGTGGCTTCCTCGACACGGCTGCGCACGAAGCGATTGGGCGTGACGTCAGAGGCGGCGGCCAACGCCTCGATCAGCGGCACGCGGCTTCGAACCAGCGTGGCCAACGTGCCGGCGAACTGCGATGCGTTCATGCGCTGCACGACGCGGGCGGTGGGGCGGTGGGTGGCCAGAACCCGGTGCCAGCGCAGGCGGTTCCGCCCGATTGCCAGCCAACGTCGGAACCCGAAGGCCGCCGCCGCCATCACCGCCACCGCGATCAGCCCATAAGCGCGCACCCAGTCCGATACCGCGATCAGCGCCCGCGTCAGAAAGGGCAGGTCCGCCCCCCGCGCGCTGAAGACGCGCATGATGTCGGGAACCACGAAGGCCATCAGCAGCATGATGATGGCCAGACTGACAAGGGCCAGCAGGGCGGGATACAAAAGCGCCAGTTGAACCGTCTGGCGGTTGCGGGCGCGGTTTTCGACGAAATTTGCCAGATGGGCCATGACCTGATCCAGCCGACCCGACTGTTCACCGGCCCCGACCGAGGCGCGGTAGAAGTCCGAAAAGACCTGCGGATAGCCGGTCAGCGCCTCTCCGAATGACTGCCCCTCCAGGACCGCGCCGCGCACCGTCAGCAGGACGCCCGCGACCTTGGGCGGCTGGCCCGCGGCAATGGCCGACAGCGCATCTTCGACCCGCAGGCCCGCGCCCAGCAGGGTGGACATCTGGCGGGTGATCAGCGTCAGCGCCGACAGGGGGATGCGTGTGCCCCGGCTGCGACGGGGTGCGAAGGCGCGTCCGTCCCGGTCGGGTCCGGCTTTGGCGGGCACCACCCCCTCGACCTCCAGCGGCAGCAGGCCCAGCCTGCGCAGCCCCTGACGCGCCGCGGCTGCGGTCGTGGCCTCGAACATGCCGGTTTGCGATCTGCCTGCGGTGTCGATGGCCTTGTATCGGAACGCGGCCATGGCCTCAGACCTTCTGCACGACGCGGGCGACATCCTCGACGGTGGTGATCCCGGCGCGGATCTGACGCAGCCCGTCGGCCACCAAGGCGGGTCCGTCCCGGCGTGCGGCATCGGTCAGGTCGGATTCGGACGCACCTTGATGGATCAGCGCTTCCAGATCCCGGTTGATCGCGATCACCTCATAAATGCCGGCCCGCCCGCGATAGCCCAGATCATGACAGGCGGCACAGCCTGCCGCGCGGAACACCGTCTCGCCCGGGATCAGCCCGTCGATCAGCGCGGCATCGTCATGGGTTGCGGGCCCGGGACGGCGACATTCGGGGCACAGGCGCCGGACCAGCCTTTGGGCCACGACGCCGATCAGGATCGGCGCCAGCAGAAAGCGTTCGACGCCCATGTCGATCAGCCGCGACACGGCGCCGATGGCGGTGTTGGTATGCAGGGTCGACAGGACAAGATGCCCGGTCATGGCCGATTCGACCGCGATCTGGGCGGTTTCGCGGTCGCGGATCTCGCCCACCATGATCACGTCGGGGTCCTGGCGCAGGATGGCCCGCAACCCGCGGGCAAATGTCAGGTTGGTGCGGTCGCTGACCTGCATCTGGCCGATCCCATCCACGGAATATTCGATCGGGTCCTCGACCGTCATGATGTTGCGGGTGCGGTCGTTCAGGTGATCCAGCGCCGCGTAGAGCGAGGTCGTCTTGCCCGACCCGGTCGGCCCCGTGACCAGCAGCATGCCGTCGGGACGCGCCAGAAGGCGGGCAAAGATGTCCGCGTCGCGCGGACTCATGCCCAGACGGTCCAGCCCCAGGCGGGTCTGGTCGCGATCCAAGAGGCGCATCACCACCCGTTCGCCATATTGCGACGGAATGGTCGAGACGCGGACATCGACCTCGTGGCCGCCCACGCGCAGCGAGACGCGCCCATCCTGCGGCAGGCGCTTTTCGGCGATGTCCAGCCGGGCCATCACCTTGATGCGGCTGACCAGCAGGGGCGCCAGCGCGCGTTTGGGTTCGACCATCTGGCGCAGGATGCCGTCGATGCGGAACCGTACGACAAGGCGTTTCTCTTGCGTTTCGATATGGATGTCGGATGCGTTTTCGCGGATCGCCTCCAGCAGAAGGGCGTTGATCAGGCGCACGACGGGTGCGTCGCCCGATTGGTCCAGCAGGTCGTCCACCACGGCGGCCGTATCGGCCAGCGATGTCAGATCGTCGTCATCGCCCGCCGCATCCGATGCGTCCGACGCGTTGTCGCGATAGGCCTGCGCCAGCCGCGCATCGAAATCGGCCTGGGTGACGGGGGCAAGACGCAGGGCGGGGCCGGACAGACGACGCACCTCCGCCACGGCAGTAAGGGGGGCTGCGGGGCGGATGACGCAGACCGGACCCTCGGCGCCCTGTTCCAGCAGAACCCCGTGCTGGCGGGCAAAGGCATAGGGCAGGCGCATGTCCACCGTCATTGTTCCAGCACCATGATCGCGTTGACCGTTCCCGGGGCGGGGCGGCGGGACAGGTCCAGTTCGATGGCCCGCAGGCCGCTGTCGCGGTCCATCGCCTCCAGCCACAGGACCAGCGTCTGGAAGGCCGCGTCGTCCAGGGTGACGCGGATGCGTTCGCCCGCGGGCTCCAGTCGGCGGATCGTCAGGTCGAACCTGGCCGCGGCCTCGGTCACGATGGCGTTGAGCGCGCGGGCATCCACCGGCGCTGCAGGCGCCGCACGCGCGCCGCCCGATTGCAGCGCGACCAGCGCGCGGTCATAGAGCGCGATCTGCTGACGGGCGTCCTGACGGCGCGACTGGATCGGTTGCCAGATCAGCGTGACGGCGACCCAGATCAGCACCATCGCCGCGCCGATGCCCAGCAACCAGCGTTCGCGCGGCGTCCGTTCCATCAGCCAGTCAGCGATCGACCCGGTCATGGCGCACCCCGGGAAACCGTCATCTGAACCTCGGCCGCGCCCTCGCGGGTGGTGGCGGCACCCGCTTGAACGGACAGGCCCGCAGTTTGCAGGGCGACCTCGATCTGTTGCAGGGTGGCCAGGTCAGGGGCCTCCAGCGTCATCGTGATGGTGTCCTGCACGTAGCTCAGATCGGACAATGTAACCTGTCCCGCATGAGCGGCCATCGCGGCAAAGGCCTCGGGTGCCAGATCCAGAAACCCCGTCTTCGGTGCGGCCCCCAAGGCGCTCAGGGCCTGCGACAGGCTGGCCGCCAGATCCGCGCCGACCGGCTGCCCCGCGGCGGCCAAGGCGGCGCGCAGATCATCCTCGCGCGCGCTTTGGATGCGGGTCAGGGCGACCATGTCCACGGTGGCGATCAGCAGATGGCCCAACAGGAACGCCGCAAGGACGCGCAGGGCCAGACGCAGCCGGCGCGGAACGTGGACGCCACCCGCCGGCCCGATCGCCGTCATCAGGTCGAATCGCGCCAGATCGGGATCAAGGGCGGGGGGCAGGGGCAAAGTCTCGGCGACCGCCATTCCGTCGGGCAACGCACCGCCAAAGAAACGCAGCGGCGGCGACCCCGCCATCGCCCATAACAGGGCCGCGCTGGCCGGATCGGTCGCAAGGCCCGTCCCGTCGGCAAGACGCACCAGCACGCGCCCGTTCTGGCTTTGGACCGCCCAGCCGGTATCGGGGATGGGCAGGCGCAAGACGTCGGGCAGCAGCCTGTGTCCTTGCGGCACGGTCGCCTCGGCCAGCACCTGGCGGGCCACCACCGCGACCAGCCAACGCCCGTTGGCCATCTGCGGGCCCAGGACGACATGAACCTGATCCAGGGGTTGGGCCAGATCATCCTCGACCGCGAAACCGATCGCCGTCCGGCGCTGAGATGCGGACATGGCGGGCAGGGCAACCGACAGCAGAAGAACGTCTTCCGAGGGCAGAAATGTCACGCCGTTCGGCACGGCACCGGGCCGGGTGGCGATCAGGGGGCTGGCCACGTCATGGTCGGGCAGGGCTGCTGCAGAGAACGTCGCATTCATCTGTTGCCAGTTCGCTTGCTATGATGCGCGATTGCCTTATGCTGATGATAAGATGCCAAACGACGCACGGTTTCAAGGGATATGAGGCCGCGCCCACCATATCCGCATAGCAGGCCGAACCATGCCTCTGACGCCTTGGTGCCCCCGTAAAATCCGCCTCGCCGACAGCGGCGTGACATTGATCGAGATGATGGTCGTGCTGGTCATCATCAGCGTCGTGGCCGCCCTGGTCGTGCCCCAGGTCATCGGTCGTCCGGACGAAGCGCGCGTCACCGTCGCCGGAGCCGACATGCGGACCATTTCCTCCAGCCTCGAGATGTACCGGCTGGACAACCGGACCTATCCGACCACGGCGCAGGGGCTGTCGGCACTGGCGTCGCCACCCGTTCAGGCACCGTTGCCGGCGAACTGGGCCACGGGTGGTTACCTGCCCGCCGTGCCCGCCGATCCATGGAGCAACCCCTATGAATATCGATCACCCGCGGAAACGGGCCCTTACGAGATCCTGTCCCTGGGGGCAGACGGCGTGCCGGGGGGCGAGGGCGTGGATGCCGATATCCGTCACGGTCCGGGCGTCGCAACCGCGGGTGCGGGCCAATGACGACAGGTCGCCATCCCGGCAGGCCCCTGCGTGACCGTCAGGCGGGCGTGACCCTGATCGAGGTGATGGTGGTGCTGGTCGTGGTGGGCATTGCCGCCGGTGCCACGGTCATGGGTCTGAACGGTGCCGACCGCAGCGCCCGGGCGCAGTCCGAGGCGGTACGCCTGTCGCGTCATCTGTCGCTGGCCGTGGACGAGGCGCTGGTTTCGGGGCTGGCCCTGCGGCTGGTCTGGGACGCGGGCGGATATTCTTTTCAGCAATGGCAGGCGGCCGGTGACGAATGGGGACCGGCCCCGGTTCCGGCATTGGCCGCCCGCCACGACATCCGCCCGCCATTGCGGATGGGGCTTGCCGATGGTGGTGCCGCGGTCCTGATTTCCGCAAGCGGCAGCGGCCCCTTCCGGCAGATCCTGTTCGCCGGAACGGGTGTGCCCTGGGCCGTGGGCTTTGACGGCTTCACGGCGCTGGCCACAGCACAGGCGCCATCATGACACGCGCGCCCGATGCCGGTTTCACCCTGATCGAGACGCTTGTCGCGCTGGCGATCCTGGCGATGTCCGCCGTGGCCTTGCTGAGCGCCACCGAGGCGCATATTCGCACTATTGCGGCGCTGGAGACGCGCGCCGCCGCGCAATGGGTGGCCGAAAACCATCTGGCCGAACTGTCGGTGGGGGCGAAACCCGATGCCGACGCCGCGCCGATGCTGGGCATTGCGCTGTCAATCACGGACACACGCAGCCCGACCAGCGACCCCGATCTTGAACAGGTCGATCTGGCGGCATCCGATCGCGCAGACGGAATCGTTTACGCCAGATTGACGGGCTTTGTGGTGCGGGGGTCGGAACCATGACGGGCACGGCCCACATCGGTGGTCACATGCAGGCACGGGCGGGACGGGCAGGGGTCTGGATGCTGACATCGGCGTCGCGGGCGGTCATCGCAGGCAGGGAAGGTTCGGCGGCCAGCTACCAGATCGGCGCGCAGGTGCGGGGCGATATCAACCTGGTCGAAATCAATCCCGATCACATCGTGCTGCGCGTCGACGGACGGCCGCAGACCCTGTCGTTTCCCACCAGAGCGACCGCCCCGGCAACCGCCAACCCTACGATCAAGGAGGTGACCGAAGCTGCGCCGACGGGTCCATCCAATGCGGCCAGACAGGTGATCGGGTCTTCCCCGGCCTCGCGGCAGGCCAATGCGACCGGCGTTCGGGATGACCGGAAAGCCACGCCGCCATCGGATGTCGTTCCAATGATCTTGCAGGCTGGTATGCATCCGCATGACATGCTCATATCGACGAAGGGCAGTCAGGTGGGGGCCATGAAAGCTGACCGGCAATTTCACGATCAGGTTGCTGAATCGGGCCGTGCTGATGTCGACATGCGGCGCGGCGGACGGGTGATCGTCTTGGGGCTCTCTCTCGGATGATGGGGATGACGGGTCGATTTGCCCTTGCGGTCCTGTGGTTGGGGCTGGGTCTTGCGGGCCAGGCTGTTGCCCAGGTGGCGGACACCCCCGCCCCGGCCACAGGCGAACCGGCCATCATCGAAGAAACGGTCCTCCCTCCGCCAGAGGAGCCTGCCGCCCCCGGTCCGTCCGAGGCGACGCCGGTCGAAGGCCTGTCCCCCGAGGCATATGTCCCCCTTCCCGCAATCGGGTCTGACGATCAGGTCTTGCCCGATTCTGGCCCGACCTTTGTCATCAACCTTCGCGACGCCGACATCCGGTCATTGTCCGAACAGGTGTCTGAAATCACCAGCCGCACCCTGGTGCTGGACCCCAATGTCACGGGGGTGGTGACGGTGATCTCGACCACTCCGCTGACGGCGGCGGGGGTGTGGGACCTGTTTCAGTCGGTTCTGTCCGTGCAGGGATTCGCGGCGCTGCCGGCGGGGGATCTGTGGCGCATCGTTCCGCAGGCCGCCATCCGCGAGGGCGGGACGACACCTCAGGAAACGCCCAATCCCGGGCGGCTGGACGTGATCACCGAATTGGTGCCGCTGCGCAACTTCCCGGCCGCGACCGCCGTCGCCGCCCTGCGCCCGCTTGTCGCCAGCTTCGGCTATATCGAGGCGATCGTGGATACCAACACGCTGGTCGTCACCGACACCGCCGAAAATGTCCGCCGGATCGAGGATATCGTCCGCGCACTGGATGTCGACAACGGGCAGGAGGTCTATTCGATCCGCATCCGCAACGCCGACGCGCAGGAGGTCGGTGCCGCATTGCAGGGCGCACTGGGATCGGCCGTCGAGGGAGCGGCGGGAAATACCCTGATCCCGCGCGTGACCGTCGATGCGCGGTCGAACACGATCCTTCTGAACGCCGATTCCAGGACGATCGAGGTGGCCCGCGACATCGTGGCCGATCTGGACGTGCCGGGCCCGCCGGTTCCTTCGGTCCTGCCCGTCACGCGGGTCTACAGCCTGCGCTTTGCCGATGCGGAATCCATGGCCGAGGTGTTGCAAGGGTTGGTCGGTTCCGGGGGGATCGCGACCAACCCCATTGCGGAATCGCTGCCCGATCCCGATTTCTTCTCGGGTGAGGTCGTCGATGCCACCTTGGGGCAGCTGGCCACCGCGCCGCCGGTGTCCTCCCTGCAGGCCGAAGATATCTCGATCCAGGCGGTGGTGGATTCCAACGCCGTCGTCGTGCGCGCCCGCGCCGAGGTGCAGGCCGATCTGGCCGCCCTGATCGGACAGTTGGACCAGCGCCGGCCCCAGGTCCTGATCGAGGCCGCCATCGTCGAAGTGTCGGGCGATATCGCCGAGGCCTTGGGTGTGCAACTGGGGTTCGGCGCCGCCGCACCGCCCGCCGGGTTCGCGGCGACGTCCTTTTCGCCGGGCGGGCCGACCTTGCGCAACATCCTGACATTGCTGGGCACGCGCGTCGCCGGAAGCGTTTCGCCTCAGGGCCTCTCCATCGGTCTGTCGAACGAGGATGAGTTTGGCATCCTTCTGCAGGCGCTTGGATCATCGACGAAGGCCAATCTTCTGTCGAACCCGTCGATCACCACGCTGGACAACCAGGCCGCCGAGATCGTCGTGGGTCAGAACGTGCCGTTCCGCACCGGGTCCTTCACCAGCGAAGGATCGACACAAAACACTATCGAACGGCGCGACGTGGGCATCACCATGCGGGTCATTCCGCGCGTCAATCAAGGCGACGTGGTGCAGCTGGACATCGAACAGGAGGCATCGTCGCTGGCACAATCGACCGTGCAGGGCGCCGCCGATCTGATCACCAACACCCGCAGCATCAAGACCACCGTGCTGGCCGACAATGGCGGTACCATCGTGCTGGGCGGATTGATCTCGGATGACAGGCAGTCGACCCAGACCGATGTGCCGGGCCTCAGCCGCATCCCCGTGGTGGGCGGACTGTTCCGGTCGCGCCAGGAATCCGCTCGCCGCCAGACGCTGTTCGTCTTCCTGCGCCCGACCATCTTGCGAACAAGGGGCGACGCCCAGGCCATCGCCGGCAGCCGGTTCCAGCGCCTGCGCGCAATCGAGGCAGTCCCCCCGCATCAAGGAAGCCTGCTGCTGGCGCCTAAACCCGTCCAGCGTCTTCCGGTCGAGATCGACGGGCTTTATTGACGTCGGTCGCGGTCTGGTTCGATCCGGTGAAGACTGCGGTTCAGGTTCAGGGAGGTGACGACGCAAGCTAAACAGCGATGCGCAGGCGCCGAATTTTCGGCTCACTTCCCCTAGGCTCGCTGCAATGGGCGCGTGGCACGGACAATCAGGCTTCCAGCTTATGCAAAGGTTCTTTTTGTGCGCGCGAACTGGGTCAACGCATCTTCCGGCAACTGTTATTCTGAGAATTGCTGGTTTGGACGTCTGTGGTTGTGGGACCAAGCTGTAGAGCAAGCATCGGAGATCGCAGCAGGCTCGCATTCATGCAAACGGATCGTGGCCGTCCACAGTTCGGACGTCGACGGAACTACGTGGGGTATTGCACGACACCGCGTCCATGTTCGAATAAGCCCCGTAAATGGTCATTTCGTGCGACGACCCGGATGACAATTGTCGGTCAGGTGCCATCTCAGGCACGGATACCCGTGCAGGCAGCGCCAAGGCCCAGGCCATGGACGGACTTGGCACGGACTGGGTTTTCCCATGCATATCCTACAAGCTCCACGCCTTCTGCCACGGGCTTCACGCAATGCTCGAAGCAGCGCGGGACCTGCGTGCGGGAGGACTTGTCACCCAGGACATCGAGAGTATCGCCGTCGTGACCCATCCGCGCTGGCTTGTCGTCTGCGATCAGCCCCGGCCTGCCACCGGCCTTCAAGCCAAGTTCAGTTATCGTCTGACCGCCGCGATGGCGCTGGCCAATGTCGACACCGCCTCGCTTGATGTTTACAGCGATGCCACCTGTGCTCGCGACGACCTCCGCGCCTTGCGTGACCGCGTGACGGTGCAACCGGACCATACCCTTAGTGACTGCGAGGCACGGGTGCGGGTGCGCGCCCGTGGCGAGACCTTCGAGGCGCATCACGACATTCTCGGTGACGTCAACCCAGCAGGGATCAAGCCTCGCCTTCGGGCGAAGGCGGCGACGCTGCTCGGTCGCCAGGCCGCCGATGACCTTCGGGCTGCGATTGATGGGCTTGGAACGGCTGAGGGAGGGCTCGCGGTCCTGACGCAACGCATCGGCAAGCCGTGCACCACTGCTTAACGGTGCCGACTTTCTGGTCGTTCGGGATCTGGACCGGAAGATTAGGGAGCACGGGTCTGTCGCGCTAGCGGGGAGGGGTGAACTCCACCGCCCGAATGTCGCCGGTCGCCGTGTCCATCGCCAGATAGACCTTGCGGTACGGGCGGCGGCGTCGGGCGCCATGCTTCCTCGCCAGCCACTGTCGTTCATCGGGCTTGCGCGGCCGCACCGGGGCCACGGTCCCTCTTCATCCCAGAGCCTTGATTCCGGTGCCATCGACCAGCAGGTTTAGGGGTCAGGAACCCGACGCCGCGAAACCCAGAACTCAATTGTCTTCCGGCGGCAACTGAGCGTGGGGAAGTCCGGGTCCGGGCAGTCCAGACCAGCCATCTCGGGGAGGCGGCGACCATTCCGGTCGTTTGCGAAAACTGCAGGCCGACGAGCACACTGATCGTCAAACAGAACCGGATGGCGGCGTCGGAGAAGACCGGCGGACGTCCGGGCTCGACTGCCTTCGGCGCAAGCCAGTCCATGTCACGGTCCAGCCAGACGAGCAGAGATCCGCGCCGCTTCAGCGCGTCGCAATAGGATTTCCAGTTGGTCGTACGGTAGAGGGCGGGGTCGGACTTGCTCATGGCTGGCTCTCAACCCACCAGATTCACGCCGTGAACCCCGCAAGCTGATGGGATCTGCAACAACGCTATGATGGGCGCACACCTGCTCAGTTGAACTATTTCGCTTTAGTGGCCAAGGGTCTACAATCTATTAAGTTGAACATCTCACTTCTGAATTTGATCTCTGGATAAATTTTGAACGGCTAGACTAGTTATTCGAAAATATAGAGTATAACTCTTGTTATTCTTTAAGCGTGCATCACTTCACCCCATTCGCCCGAGGTTTACCGTCCGTCTTAGAGCAAGGATTCGTGCTTAATCTGTTCCACAAACCCTATCCTGACAGCGGATAGGGTTTGAAGGCTACTGGCTACGCATTCCCACAGCACTAGTGCAACTTAAACCTCTTCTCCCTTTTCTGCCGCATGTCATGCATTGCAAGTAAGATCAGAGGCTCAGGGTTGAGCGGGGGCTGTCAAAAGAATCTCTGGCCGATTATGCTTCCTGAAGATCAGCGAGCCAGCATAACCCTACTGCAAGGTTGGTCAAAAAACCCCATGAAAATAGAGAGCCGCCAATCGCACGCGTGATTACTTGGGGGATTTCGCCAAAAGGCTGCTGATTCTAGCTATGTCCCAATAAGAGAGACTTAAAGCAAAAGGGACAAGGCCGAGGATCATCAGCCGGCAGGGCGCTCACGAGAGTGGCTGGCCGAAGACTGTTCATCACCAGCAGGGTTGTGAACGGTGCTGCTGCAAATATTATGATATAATATGGACTTTTTGAGCATGCCTAGACGCTAAGACGATGCGGGATCTCCGTCAAAGCGAGGAACGCTTCGATGACCCTGCTAGCCCAAGGGACGCAGGTCAAGGCTGAAGAGAATATTTTAGCGGACCAACTCCACTTGCGCGATGTTGTGCGCAGCCATCCGGTCATGTACCAGAGCGGTATCAGCGCTGAGCAGCTCTTACCTCAACATGATTATTGAAAAAAACGAAGCTGCTTATGAGGATTATGCTCCCACCCATCATTTCCATAAATTCCTCAAGAATCAACTGCATAACTTTAGAGGGTAGTAGAGAATAATACATGGTTATTTCCATGAGAACTGCCCCAGATACGAGAACGCATAGACCAAAAACAAAAATTTGAAGTGATTCCTTGTAATTCAACCACATTTGCAAAATGTTATTGTAATTTATTGTTAAAATTAAAGAAAAAATTACCCCATATATTGTTATCCAAGCTCCCTGGTTGCCTCTGATCAGAGGTACAAATTGGGCATACTTTGCTGAAAGAGGAGTGAGCTTTTCATGAATTGACGAAGCTTCATCTGCCGATAAGAATATCAACCCCAAGCCTACAAGCAGGTAAAACCCAAGCCGAGGAGATCCTGGGCGGCGAAACCTAAGGGCAGCTAAAATGAACAATCCGCTCACCAGTAGCTGGCTTGAGGAATACCATGTCGGAATGCTTACTTCGCCATCAAGGTCAAACCATTGTTTTATCGTCCAGAAATCCAACGCTATCGAAATTGGAAACATAAACGAAAGGATAATATTAAAGAAAGTTAGGTAAATCAGAATGGTACGGGGTTGGACTGGGAAATAGATTTCATTATTTTTTTCCATTGCATCGGCGGCCTTCTGTTACAAAAAATTCATACTATTAGATTTCTTATCAAAAGGTAAACCCAGCACGTTACTTTCTAACCAAAAATACATCTTACAATGGCGTTATCGTAGCGCTTCTGCCTGTCGCGCAATTCACGCGGGCTGGCTGGATAGAAAAGCGTGCCTGCATGAGCAAACCTGATGACGTCACCAGCAACAAGGTTGTGCGGCAGCTCGAGGATCGCATCCGCGAACTTGAACGGCATCTCGGCCGCAAGACGCTTGAGGTCGAGATCCTGCGCGAGGCCCTGGACAAGTCACGCTCAAAAAATTGACCTTGCATGTGCGGTCGTCGCTGACAGGCGGTTTCCGGTGAAGGTCGTGGCAGAAACCCTTGGTGTGGCCCGCTCGAACCTGGTTGATCGACTGAAGGGTAGGACGAAGCCGCGCTGGCGCCCTGAACCGCTTCTGGTTTGCCGGAGGCTGGTTTTCGTTAGTGACGCAACCATGGTTTCGCTTCCAGAGCTGCGTGAAAGTTAGCCTCGGCTTCGGCTGGCGGGACGTTCCCGATGGACTCTAGCAGGCGGCGATTGTTTAACCAGTCGACGCATTCCAGCGCCGAGTATTTCACGGCCTCGAAGCTGCGCCACGGGCCGCGGCGGTGGATGACTTCCGCCTTGAAAAGGCCGTTGATCGTCTCGGCTAGGGCGTTGTCGGAACTGTCGCCGACGCTACCCACAAACGGCTCGATACCGGCCTCCGCGAAGCACACAGTGTAGCGAATAGACAGGTATTGCGAGCCCCTGTCGCTGTAATGAACCAGCCGCATTCCCCTTGCGGGACGGCGATCATCCACCGCCCGTTCCAAGGTATCGAGGACGAAGCCCGCATGCGCCGAGTTGCTGACAAGCCAGCCGACGATATTGCGGCCATAGCGCCGCTCCCGGTTCTCGCGTTTCCAGCGCCTTCATCTTTTCGGCCATCTCGCAGGAGACGAAGGCGTTTGCCGCTATCAACCTCGGCCTTCCTGACCCAATCGTTCAGCGTCTGCGGCACACAGCCGATTTTTTCCAAGATCGACAAGACCGCCTGCCACCGCGATCCATGCCGACCCTCATTGTCGAGGACCAGCTGGCCTGCCCCTATCGGGTGGTCCGGTTTCAATCTTAGTGCATTACGTGTCTTGTCGCTACAGCTGGGGTGGCCGGCGAAGCGGCTCCGGATGGCGAA